>CALDQK010000303.1 GCA_937911525.1 uncultured bacterium | reverse complement strand
GGGCCGCCAAGAGCCGCGACCCCCAGGCCAGCGCCGAGGCCTCGGCCGAGCTGGCCAAGCTCGGCGAGGGCCGGTGATACGATCCGCCCATGGGCAAGGTGCTAGCGGTCGACGACGAGCAGGTGATGCGGGCCTTCCTCGAGAAGGCGCTGACCCGCTTCGGCCATGAGGTGACCACGGCGGCCTCGGCGGAGGAGGCGCTCAAGGCCTTCGAGCCGCGCCGCTTCGACGTCGTGCTGAGCGACATTCGGATGCCGGGGGCGAGCGGGCTCGACCTGCTCGAGCGGCTGACCGAGCGGGACCCGCAGACGCCGGTCGTGATCATGACGGCCTACGGCACGATCACGACGGCCGTCGAGGCGGTCCAACGCGGCGCGGCCGACTTCGTGACCAAACCGATCGAGCTGCCCCACCTGAAGCTGGTCGTCGAGCGGGCTCTCGCCAAGAGGGCCAAGGAGAGCGAGCTCACCGAGCTGCGGCCCCACGTCGACGAGCGCGAGCAGCTCGGCGGCCTGATCGGCCGCAGCCTCGCGATGAAGCGGGTCTACCAGCTGATCGACAAGGTCGCCCCGCGCGACCTGACCGTGTTGATCCTCGGCGAGACCGGGACTGGCAAGAGCCTCTGCGCCCAGGCGATCCACGAGCTGAGCCCCCGCGCGGCGAACCGCCTGCAGATCGTCAACTGCTCGGCGCTGCAGTCGACGCTGCTCGAGAGCGAGCTCTTCGGGCACGAGAAGGGCGCATTCACCGGCGCCCACGAGCGCAAGCTCGGTCACTTCGAGGTCGCCGACGGGGGGACGCTCTTCCTGGACGAGGTCGGCGACGCGCCCGCCGAGGTCCAGGCCAAGCTGCTGCGGGCGATCCAGGACAAGGTCATCACCCGCGTCGGCGGCACGGACCCGATCAAGGTCGACGTGCGAGTGCTGGCCGCGACCAACCGGGACCTGGAGGAGATGGTCAGCGCAGGGACCTTCCGCCAGGACCTCTTCTATCGGCTCTCGCCCTTCCCGATCACGCTCCCGCCGCTGCGAGAGCGGGTGGAGGACCTCCCGGTCCTGATCGAGCACGTGCTCGAGCAGGCCAACATGCCGCTGCTCGAGCTGAGCGCCGAGGCCAGCCTGGCCCTCGAGCGCTGCGAGTGGCAGGGCAACGTCCGCCAGCTCCAGAACGCGATCACCCGCGCCGGGGTGCTCGCCGGGCAGGGCCCGATCGAGCTCGAGCACCTGCGCGACGTGCTGGGGGGCGCGGTCGAGGTCAGCCTGGGCGATGGCGCCGAGCCCCTCCCGCTCGCGCCCGCGGTCCTCGATCAGCCGCTGCGCGACGCGCGCCGCTCCTTCGAGCGCTTCTACATCGAGCGCTTGCTGCGCCTGACCCAGGGCAACGTCTCGGAGGCCGCCCGCCGAGCCGGTATCGGCCGGGCCTCCCTGCACGACAAGATCAACAAGCTCGACCTCGACCCAGCGCGATTCCGCGACGCCTGATCCCCTGGAGCCACCCATGACCTCCCTCCACCCCTGCGTCGCCGCCCTGGTCTGCTCGGCTCCCTTGATCGCTCACGCGCAGGACGCCCCCGCGCCGCCCGACCCCGCCGCCGAGCTGCGCGAGAAGCTGACGAAGGTCCTGCACGTCGAGCCCTTCGTGGACAAGGACAAGACGGTGTCGCTCAGCTATGTGCTGACCGAGCGCAAGGAGGCGGCGGACTGGAAGTCCAAGGGCTTCGACAAGTGCGAGGTCAACACCGTCCACGTGAAGGGGCGCGACAAGGTGACCGGGCTCGAGGTGGGCGCGGGCTCGCGCAGCCCAGGGCGCGCCTTGCAGCGCTTGACCTGGACCGGCGACTTCGAGCTCAAGCTCCGCGTGCAGGTCCTGGTCAGCCCTCAGAGCGCGAGCTTCTGCCTGCTCCTGGGCAAGAAGGTGGGCGTGCTCTGGGGCCAGCGCCTGGTCAAGCCGAGCGGGTTCAAGCCGCTGACCAAGGAGGGCAAGCTCGACCGGACGGTCTACAAGGAGGGGCGCGTGGTGGAGCTCCACGTGGTGCGCAAGGAGACCAAGCTCACGATCAAGTGCGACGGCCTGCGCACCGACGAGCGCGAGTTCCGCCGCGGCGAGCTCGACCGGATTCAGATCGGCTTCATGGCCTTCAACA
>CALDQK010000302.1 GCA_937911525.1 uncultured bacterium | reverse complement strand
GAGGTAGCCCCGCGGCGGGCCGCCCAGCCACCACACCAGCGGCGAGAGCTGAGCGCGCGTCAGCCACACCTCGGGCGCGCGGCGCAGCCCGAGCCGACCCGCCAGCTCACGGGCCAGGGCGGTGAGCTCCGCGGGCGCCGAGCGCGAAGAGTCGCGCAGCAGGCGGTCGAACACGAGCACGCGCCGCAGGCCGACGCCCAGCAAGATCAGGCTGCCGAGCCCCCACACAGCGAGCAGCGAGCTCAGCAGGGCGCCGCTCGCGCTCGACCCGCTCAGGCCGCTCGCCTCGAGCTCGAGGGGCGGCGGCGCGATCGCCGCGGCGGGCTCCAGGAGCGGAAGCGGCCCTGCGCGCACGGCGCCCAGCGAGGGGGCCGCCTCGCTCAGGGCCGGCAAGAGCGGCAGCCCGAAGAGGGGCGGCGTGACCAGCTTGAGCAACACCAGCAGGCAGAGGAAGTGGACCACCCCGGGGCGCTGAGCGCGCCGCGCGCCCAGCCAGGCCAGGCCCGCCAGCGCGAGCGAGGCGACCAGGTTGCTCAGTCCGTAGCGGAGGAGGAGCTCGCTCACCTAGGCCTCCTCGTCCAGGAGCGCGCGCAGGCGCGCGATCTCGTCCGCGGGGATCCGCTTCTCCTCCAGCAGGTGCGTGATCAGCGGCGCCAGCGAGCCGCCGGTCAGCTTCTCGGCCAGCGACTCGAGCTGCCCGCCCGCGTAGGCCTCCCGCCCGAGCGTCGCCGAGAAGAGGTGCACCGAGAGCGAGCGGTCGCGCGCCACGTAGCCCTTGTCCTCGAGCCGCGAGAGCAGCTTCTGCACCGTGCCGTGCTGGGCCCGCGTCGCGTTGGGATAGAGCGCCTCGCGCAGCTGGCGCGCGGTCAGGGCGTCCTCTTCCCAGAGCAGGTTCATCAGGGCCAGCTCGGCGTTGGTCAGCGGCGGGGGAGGGCTCATGGAGTTCCTGGCCAAGGCGTGCACGTCACAGGTCTACGACAAGGCGTCGTAGGTATACGACAAGCTGTCGTACATCTCAAGGGCTCTCCCTAACTACAGCCGGATCCCGTCCACGTGATCCACGCCCACGCCTTCGCAGCCGAGGATCGGGCACTCCCCGTGCTCCTCGTGGCACTCCTCGTGGATCAGCGTCCCGCAGGCGGCGCAGGCCACGAGGTGGGGCTGGTCCTCGCCGAAGCCGTCGCGGCAGTAGGGGCAGCGCGCGGCGTCGTCGCGCCCGCCGGTCCAGACGAAGCGCGGGCCGGGGGCGGCCTCGGGCTCGCGGATCGTGACCGCGATCGTGGGCGCCCGGTCGTAGGCGTGCGCGATCTGCGGCAGGCGCCCGAGCAGGCCCTGGACCTGGTTCACGCCGAGGCGGACCACGTCGCCCTTGACCCGCAGCACCCCCTCGGCGATCTCGAGCTCGTCGACCTCCCAGCGACGGAAGAGCGCGCTGATCGCCTCGCGCACGTCGGCGTCCTCGCTCAGGGGCTCGCGGGCCTCCTCGCTCGGGGCGTCGATCAAGAAGCGCCGGTCGAAGCTCGTCCCGCCCGCGACCACGTCGTCGCGAGCCGCGCCGACCCACTTGGCCAGCGCGTTCAAGCCCTCCTCGCGGCGGATCCGCAGGCGCACGCGCTCGGGCGCGTGGGGCAGGTCGACCTCCGCCGTGAGCGGGTAGAGGAACATGGGCTGGAGGCTGAACAGGCGCAGCCGCACGCGCACCTCCAGCCGCGCGCGCCGCCCGCCGAGCTCGCCCTCGAAGCGCTGGGCGAAGAGCGTGTTGCTCACCTCTCGCCACTCGCCCCGCTCGCGGACCCGGCGCAGGATCGCCTCGCGGTTCGCGCGCCCCTGGCTGGCGGTGGCCAGCAGGATCAAGGCGAAGAGACCCGCCAGCGCCGCCAGGATCACGACCAGGTTCAGAGGTGCTCCCACACGCGCAGGTCGGCCGCGAAGGCCAGCGCGAAGGCGCCCACGGCCGCCGCGTGCAGCGCCAGGTAGAGCAGGGGCCCGCGCCAGGTGTAGGCCACCTCTTCGGGCGGGGCCTCGCCGGGGTCGTAGCCGTGGATCAAGACCACGTAGAGCACCGCCGCCAGCGCGGCGCCCCCCAGGCCGTCGAGCACGTAGTGCTGCTTGACCGCGCAGATCGCGTAGGCGACCCCCGCCGCGAAGGTCAGCCCGATCGCGCCCCAGCGCCGGTCGGCGCGCAGGGCGCTCAGGGCGGCCATCAGCACGATCGCGAGGTGCAGCGAGGGGAAGCAGTTGAGCGGCGGGTCGAGGGCGTAGTTGGTCCGGAGCCCCCACTCGGCGAAGCGGGTCGGGTCGAGGCTGGCGGGGTCGGCGCGCAGCCCGACCGAGGTCACGGGGAACGCGATCCACACCGCGATACACACCACGTTCACGGCCACGTAGCTGAGGATCATGCGCCGGAACAGGCGCTGGCAGCGGATCGTGAACAGGGGGTAGAGGCTGGCCGTGTAGACGCCGGCGTAGAGCCACATCCAGCTCGGCTGGAGCGGGATCGCCTCGTCGAGGGGCGTATGCAGCGAGACCGCGCGGGCGGGCGAGGCGCTCAGGCCGACCACGAAGTAGCCCGCCCAGGTCAGGAGCAAGAGCGCCCCGACCAGGAGCGCCCGCTCGCGCAGGTCGGCGGGCAGCGCCCCGCGGGCGAAGGCCGCCTCGCGGACGCGCGCGCTCAGGGAGAGGGCTGGCTGCTCGCTCAGGACCTCCTCCATGGGCGCGCGCGCTCGGGCCCTACCAGCCGTAGGCGCCGAGGTGGGCGGGCGCGACGCGCTCTCCCTCCGGCGCGAGCTGGAACACCCAGCCGATCGGGCTCGGCGGCAGGTCGTCCTGGCGGAAGTTGAACTGGGTCCGGCCCCAGCGCACGCCGACCGCGACCAGCTCGAAGCGGCTGAAGCGGCCTCGCTTGCGGTCGAAGGTCGCCTCGCCCAGGAGCGCGGCCTTGGTCCCGCGGGTCTGGCTCCCGTCGGGAGTGTCGCTCCAGGCGCCGGAGCACACGCGCACCGCGCCGCTGAAGCGCAGCTCGACGGCCTTCTTCTTGACCTTGACCACCTCGGTCGTGAGCGTCGCCTCGTGCAGGTGCTCCGGGTCGTAGGGGACCGTCTGGCCGCGCACGTAGTCGAGGAGCTGCAGGCGCACGACCCGCTCCGTGAGCGCCTTGGGCCAGGGCTGGCTGGCCCCCTTCTTGACCCGCTTGGGCAGCAGGCTCTGCAGCTCGCTCGCGCGGAACCAGGCGTAGTCGACGTTGTAGGCCTTGGCCCGCCAGTCGCCGGGGAGGTCCCGCCGCGGCAGGTCGCGCACGGTCACGCGCAGGGCGACCCCGTCCTGGGGGAACTTCTGCTCGGCGCGCTTGATCCGATCCCGCCGCTCGGCCGGGTCGTAGGGCAGCAGCCGCTCGGAGCGCGGGAGCGCCTTCCAGGCCGCGAGCGCGTCCTGGAGCATTTTGCGCATCGGTCCCGGGCGCGTCGTGTTGACGTCGGCCAGGAGCGCGCCGCTGGGCGCCACGGCGAAGATCCCCTGCCGGGTCGAGCCGCCCCCGTTCTCGCGCTTGTAGATCCCCTCGTTCATGAAGCTCTGGAAGAGCTCGCACTCGGGGTCCTTGAGGTGGTGCAGGCGCCACACCTCGTCGGTCGCCGAGACGAAGTTGGCGGCGAGCTTCTGAATGTCGGGGAGGGACCAGACCGACCGTCGGCCCCGCACGCCGTTGTTTCAGGTGTGCCCCAGGGGGTGGCCGTTCATCGCCCAGAGCAGGATCGGCTTCTCCTCCTTTTGAGCCTCGATCACCGCGTCCCAGAAGGTCGACTTCCAATCGATCTTGCGCCAGGCCTCCTCGCGGGCGTCGGGGAGCACGTAGTCGCGCAGCTTCTCGTAGCTGCGCTCGGTCAGCTTCGGCGCCTGCTGAGCCCAAGCGAGGGGGCCCGCGAGCAACAGGGCCGCCAGGAGCGTGATCTGCTTCATGCAGCTCAATCTACCCAAGCGCTGGGGCGGAGCGGTCGCTCGTCAAGGTTCCTTCGCCTCAACCCCTTGCCCCTCCTTCGCCGATAGACAGCGCAGGGCTCAATCGAGGAGCGCGATCGCTCGCGCGACCGCTCTCCGTCCGTCCTCGCGCCCAGATTGGAACCTTGCTCGTGCAGCCAGACCGCCGCTATCCTGCCGACGTGGGCAACGTCAGGGTCTCCAAGCGCTTCGTGATCGGCTCGGCCGCGCTCCTCGTCGGCGGCAGCTTCGTCTCCCTGGGCGGCGTCCTCTACTACGTGGTCCAGGACCTGCGCGCGACCCGCGCGACCCTGGCCAAGCTGCACGAGCAGGGCGAGCAGCAGCGCGAGGAGATCGACGAGCTCAAGAGCGAGCTCCTGACCGTCGGCGACCGCCTGCTGAGCGTGCGCGAGCTCGAGCGCGAGGCGCGCCAGCAGCTGCGCGAGCGCCTCGAGGCCGAGCTGGCCAAGCAAGCCGAGGGCGAGCGCGAGGGGGTCCAGCGCAAGCTGGCCCGCCTCGAGGGCGAGGTCCAGGGCCTGCTCCAAGCGGCCCAGGAGCACGCCAAGCTGCTCGCGGCCAGCAAGCAGGACGCGAGCGTCGAGGTCCGCTACCGCGAGCTGATGTCCCCCACGGTCCGGGTCCAGTCCAAGACCGAGGTCGGCTCGGGCTCGATCCTGTGGAGCCGCAAGACCGGCCGCCGCGGGGCGCTCTCCTACGTGCTCACCGCCTGGCACATCGTGGCCGACGCCTTCGAGGGCGACGACGAGCCGACGCTCGAGGTCGACTTCTACAGCGGCGGGACCATGCTCCGCACCGAGCGGGCCAAGGTCGTGGCCCGTCACGAGGGCCTCGACCTCGCCGTGCTCGAGGTGCGCGGCTACCACGTCTACCCGACCAAGGCCCGGATCCCCGCCCGCAGCGCGCTGCCCTCGATCCCGATCTTCAGCAAGGTCTACGCGATCGGCTGCCCGCTCGGCTACTCGCCCCTGCCGACCTCGGGCGAGCTGACGAGCAAGGACAAGGAGCTCGACGGCAACCAGTACTGGATGATCAACGCGCCGACGATCTTCGGGAACTCGGGCGGCGGGATCTACCTGGCCGACTCCCGCACCATGATCGGCGTGCTCTCGCGGATCTCGGCCTACAAGAACATGATCGACGTGGCCGTCCCGCACATGGGCCTCGTCACGCCCATGGACCAGGTCTACGAGTGGCTCGACAGCACCCGCTACGGCTTCATTTATCGCGACCGCCTGGAGGAGCTGGCCAACACGGCTCAGAAGCCGGCCGCGAAGCCCGCCGAGGGCAAGGCGCTCCCCGCCTCCTCGGCCAACAAGCCCCGCTGAGACCGAGCTGGCTGTGAGAGCGCGCTTGGTCTGCGTCGCCTCGGTCTGGGTCGCTCTGGCCGCGGCGCTCACGGGCTGCCCGCCCAGCGGCGGCGCGCCCTCCCCCACTCCGACAGCCAGCGCGCCGGCGGGCGAGCGCTTCACGCTCCGCATCGAGGCCGCCGGTGACGACCCGGCCGCCGTGATCGCGGTCGTGTCCTCGCTGCGCGGCTGCAGCGAGAAGGTCGCGCGCGCTCTCGTCGAGCGCGCCGGCCAGCCCGTCTCGCTGCCGATCCTGACCGGGGTCCCCCAGGCGCGCGCCGAGGAGGGCCTGGCCGCGCTGAGCGAGGCCGGCGCCAAGGCCAGCCTGGCGCGCGTGCCCGACTAGCCAGCTGCGGCCTGAGCTCGCTCAGCCCTTCGTCCTCCCTGCCCGTGGGCGGACACTTTCTCAGCGACGCGGCTCAGCGCTCGAGCGACCAAGCCTGTTCAGGGCCGGCTCGATCGATCACGGCGTTGTCGACGCTGCCTCGCCTGCGCATGAGCGGACTGAACTTGCGGCTGGGCACGGCTGCTGCGCAAGGGCTCTGCGGAAAGAAGGAGATCCCCATGAGCCGCAAGCAAACCCTCGACGAGTTGATGGGCAAGATCGGAGTCGGAGTCGCGTTCGCGATCTTCGTGGGCGTCAACGTGTTCTGGGCCCCGATCGTCGACGTCCTCGAGAGCCTCGGTTGGAGCGACCTGAGCGACCTCGTGGGCGGCAAGCAGCGCAGGCTGGTCGCGGCGGTGATCGCCTTCGCGGCCCTGGTCCCGCTCCTGATCCTGCAGGCCGTCCTCAAGCGCCGTCAGGCTTGAGGCTCGCCGCTTAGGAAGGTGTCTCAGCAAGGAAAGCCTGCCCGGTCCGCTTCCGCTAACCTCCCTCCCGGAGGGGAGCAGCGGTGGAGCCCGCCCAACCAGGACGACCTCCTCTGGGCCGGATCGACGGCTACGAGGTGCTCGGCGGCGTCGCGCGCGGCGCGGGCGGGGTCGTGCTGCGGGCGCGCGACCCCAAGCTCGACCGCGAGGTGGCGCTCAAGCTCTTCCACGGCGAGCTGGACCCCGCTCGCCTCGAGCGCTTCCGCCGCGAGGCGGAGGCCCTCGCGCTCCTGCGCCACCCCAACGTGCTCAACGTCCACGACGCCGGGGTCCACGAGGGGCGCCCCTACCTCGTCCTGCCCTTCGTGGCTGGCGAGTCGCTGGGCAGCGCCCTCGCGCGCGGGCCCCTGCCGATCGAGCAGGCGCTCGAGCTGGCCGAGGCCCTCGCCCACGCGCTGGCCGCGGTCCACGCGGCGGGGCTCGTGCACCGCGACGTCAAGCCCGACAACGTGCTCCTGACCCCCGAGGGGCACCCCCTCCTGACCGACTTCGGCCTGGCCAAGCAGGAGGACTCGGCCTCGCTCTCGCGCACCGGGGCCTTCATGGGGACCCCGGGCTACTGGTCCCCCGAGCAGGCTGGCGGCGAGGGCCTGCGGGCCGGCCCGGCCAGCGACGTCTACTCCCTCGGCGCGACGCTCTTCGCGCTCCTGACCGGCGAGCCGCCCTTCAGCGCCGGCAGCGTGATGGACCTCGCGCTCCTGACGACCCGCGCGCCCGCCCCGCCGCCCTCCTCCCTGCGGAGCGAGGTCTCGCCCGCCCTCGACCGCCTCGTGCTGCGCTGCCTCGCCAAGCAGCCCGAGGAGCGCTTCGCGAGCGCAGACGAGCTGGCCGCGGCCCTGGCCGCCGTCCGTGAGCAGCGCGGCGGTCGCGCCGGCCGGCGGCTGCTGGTCGGCGCCAGCGCGGCCCTCTGCCTCTCCCTCGCGGCGCTCGGCGCGCTGGCGCTGCGCGGCGGCGGCCCCGACCAGGCCGAGGCCAGCCCGACCCCGACCTCCAGCGCCGCGGGCGACCTCCAGCCGAGCGCGGCCCAGCTGCTGGCCCAGGCCCGCGCCGCCCGCGAGGAGGCTCGCTGGGAGGAGGCGCTCCAGCTCGCCGCGCGGGCCGCCGCGCTCGACCCCGAGCAGGCCGCTCCGGAACAGGCGCGCCAGCACCTCGAGCGGCGCGAGCTGAACGACGTCCTGGGCGCCGCCGCGCGCGCCCCCCTCGACCCCGAGGCCCGGACCTGCGCCGCCCTGGCCTGCGTGGTCCTCGGCCGCTGGCGCGAGGGCGACGAGGCCGCCCAGCAGGCCGTGGCCTTCGGCGGGGAGCAGGCCCACCCCCTCGCGGCCCGCGGGCTGCTCCGCGTCGTCCGCCGTCGCCACGAGGAGGGCCTGGCCGACCTCGAGCGCGCGGTGACCCTGGCTCCGGGCGACCCGCTGGTGTGGGCGATCTACGCCCAGGCCCAGCTCGCGCAGGACGCGCCGCTCCTGGCCGCCAAGGCCGCCGCACGCGGGAAGGGGTCGCTCCTGGCCGGCTGGATCGAGCTCGACGCCCTCTGCCAGGCCAAGCAGGACCACGCGGCCCGGAGCCGCGCCGACGAGCTCATGGCCCAGCACGGCCCCTGCGCCGCGACCTGGCTGGCGCGCGGGCGGGCGCGCCTCCTGGCCGAGGAGAGCGCGGCGGCGCTCCGCGACGTCGAGGCCGCGCTGAAGCGCTGCCCCAAGAGCCCTTGGGCCCACGCCCATCGCGCAGACGCCCACTGGAAGCAAGCACGCTTCCCGGAGACCGAGGCCGACTACGACCGCGCGATCGAGCTCGGCCCCGACCTGAGCGAGCTGAGCCTGCTGCGCGCGCTGACCCGGATCAACCGGCAGAACTTCGCGGGCGCGCTGGAGGAATACGACCGGATCCTGGCCCGCGATCCCCAGCACCCCCTGGTGCTCCAGCTGCGCGCCGCCGCCCTGGTCGGCCTCGATCGCATGCCCGAAGCCCTCGAGGACCTGCGCAAGCAGGTCGCTCGCCAGCCCAAGAGCGCGAAGGCCTGGAAGCTGCTCCTGATCGTCGCGGCTCACGCTGGCGAGCGCGAGGAGGCCCTGCGGGCCAACGACCGGCTGGTCGCCCTCGAGCCCGACGACCCGCAGCACTACCTGCAGCGCGCAGAGCTCCTGAGCGGCCTCGGCCGCCTGCCAGCCGCGCGGGAGGACCTCCAGCGCGCGCTCGAGCTCGACCCGGAGTCGGAGCAGGCCCGCGAGGCCCTCGAGCGGCTCTCCGCCAAGGAGTAGCCCGCGGGACACAGCGGTCCCGCGAACGGGAGAAACACCGTTGACGGCCTGGTCCTGACCGGGACGAACGGACTTAGAGCCATCGCCAAGCCATCCCATTGCCGCCAAACGACTTGGGAGCGTCCGCCACGCGACGCATTTTCGGCAAGGGGCTTGCCCAGAGAGGAGGTGGAAGGAAGCGAAGGAAACCCATGACGAAGTTCAGCCTGCGTGCGCTCGCCCTCGTGCTCTGCCTGCTCGTCTGCCCCCTGGCCGCCCAGGAGGTCCGCACCGGCGGGACCCTGAGCGACCCCGAGCGGGCTTATATCGAGCAGTTGACCGAGACCTACGGCGCCAGCGAGCGCTCGCGGGCCGCCAACTGGACCCTCGCGGACGGGACCAGCTACGCCCAGGGCGTCCAGGTCCGCTTCCCCCAGTTCCAGATCGACCGGATGCGCTTCAACACGGCGGAGGAGGCCCGCGAGTATGCGGCCAGCCTCCCCAGCAGCGACTTCGTCGAGGTGCGCGACAACCAGGTGCTGCGCGCCTTCGGCCCCGGCCGCCCCGGCGACGCTGACCTCCGCCAGGGCTGGGAGGGCCTCCCCTCCCAGGCGCCCGCGCAACAGCCCGCGCCCGCCGAGCAGCCCGCCGAGGCGCCCGCCTCGCCCGCGGCGACCAGCGTCCCCGCCAGCACGGCCCGCAGCAACGGCTCGGTCCAGCTCCTCCGCCACCACCTCCTCGACGAGGAGCTGCCCGCGACCAGCCCCGGCGCTGACCCGGCCCCCGCCCAGCCCGCCGCCGAGGAGCCCGCCGCCGAGGAGCCCCTCGACCCGCAGGAGGCCTTCACCCGGGCCCACGAGCAGGAGCAGGTCCAGGAGGAGCTGGGCTCCTACATGAGCGACCAGGCCCGCGCCGCCTTCGACGCCCTGACCCCCGCCGAGCAGGCCGAGTTCGCCGGCCTGCTGCGCAACCACGAGGACCCCGCTGAGCAGGCCTACCTGCTCCGCTCGCTCGGCGCCGGCAACAGCATGGAGGACCTGGAGTGGTTCTCGGGCCAGATCGAGGGCCGCGGCGCCGAGTGGCTCGACCAGAACGCTCGCCTGGCGGGCGGCCAGGCCCTGACCCAGCAGTGGCACGACTCCTGCGCCCCGACCTCGAGCCAGGTCCTGCGCGGTGAGCTCGACCCCGTCTACGCGCTCCGCATGCGTCAGGCGGGCGACCCCTACGCGGTCGACCCGGCCAACCCCAGCGCCCACAACCCGACCACCGCGGCCGAGCAGCGCGCGCTGCTCCTGCGTGAGGGCGGCGTGGCGGTCTCGCGCGACGGCTTCGGCGGCCGGGGCGTCTCGGTCCAGGGCTACGAGAACCTGGTCGACTCGGCCGGCGAGCGCGCTGGCCTCGACTTCCGCTCGGTCGAGACCGACGGCGTCGACGACCGCCGCGCCGGCGAGATCCTCGACGCCAACCTCCGCCAGGGGATCCCCACCCCCATGGCGATCTACGGCCCCAACAGCGGCCACGCGGTCCTGGCCGTCGACCGCCGCGAGGCCGCCGACGGGAGCGTCGACTACCAGATCTACGACCCCTGGCACGGCACCCTGACCTGGGTCTCCCGCGACGACGTCAACGCCGACACGATCGACGTCGGCACCAACCAGGCCAACGTCGGCTACGTCTACGAGTACGTCGCGCCCCAGGCCCCCGCCACGGCCCAGGTCGCCCCCCGCCCCGTGCCGGTCCCCGCCCAGGTCACCCCGACGCAGGTCGAGCCCATGCCGGTCACGACCCCGCAGCCCTACCCCAGCCAGACGATCGAGCTCTTCCCGGTCCCCCAGCTGGAGCCCCTCCAGGTCGAGCCCCTCGAGCTCGAGCCCGTCGAGTTCGAGCCGGTCGAGCTGCAGCCGGGTCAGTAGACCCAATCCCGTGCCCCTGCCCGTGCCTGAGTGGGGCAAGCTGACGCGAAGTTCGAGGCGACCTCGGCGCGGCGGCTGCTCGGCGGAGCTGCCTGCTTCCAGCCTTCCAGCGCTCACCCTTCGTTGTCTCGCTGGAGAGGGAGCTGTCGCTCCCGCGGCAGCTCCTTCAAGTTTCGGAGCTGTCGCCCCCAGGTTTCACGAGTCAGCGACAGCTCCCGGCGCCGTCCGATTCGGGCCTATCAGCGCTCGAGGCGCGCGGCCTCCGCTTCGCACCAGGCCGCCAGGGCTGCGCTGCCCGGCCGCGCCAGCTGGGCCGCGGCGCGCAGGTCCCTCACGGCGCCTGGCGCGTCGCCCCCGGCCGAGCGGATCAGGCCGCGGCGCAGCAGGAGGTCGACGCGCCCCGGCTGGTCCCGGAGCAAGCCGCTCAGCTCCGCGTCGGCGCGCCGCAGGTCCCCGGTCCGCGCCAGCAGCTCGGCCCGCAGCTCGCGCAGCTCGCGGTGCGCGACGCCGAGCTCGCGCGCTCGCCGCAAGACCGCGTCGAGCTGGGGGCGGGCTTCGCTCAGCTCCCCGCGCTCGAGGCGCGCCTTGACCTGGCGGGTGAGCTCCTCGACC
>CALDQK010000301.1 GCA_937911525.1 uncultured bacterium | reverse complement strand
TCGCCTCCCCGGCGTCGCCGAGCTCGCCGCCATGGGCGGGGCCTACGCGCGCGAGGCGCGCCGCATGGTCACCGTCAGCTACGTGCTCCTGGCCGGCGTGAACGACTCGCCCGCCGAGGCGCGCGCGCTCGCGGCGCTCGTCGCCCCGCACGGGCTGCACGTCAACCTGATCCCGGTCAACGAGGTCGAGGAGCTCGGCTACCGCCCCCCGAGCCGCGCCGCGGTCTCGGAGTTCGTGAGCGTGCTCCTCGACGCCAAGGTCCCGACCCACGTGCGGGCCACGCGCGGCGCCGAGTCCAACGCCGCCTGCGGTCAGCTCCGCCGCAGGCCGCGCTCGGCGACGTAGCGGCGCCAGCGGTGCCGCTTGTGGTAACGGTGATTTGGGCTGACTTGCCGCCCGCCCACGTCCACGAGCGACTCGCGCGGGTGGTGCATGTGCAGGGCCCGCGCCGCGAGCAGCGCCGATCGGCACCACTCGCCCGCGAGCAGCAGACGCAGGGCGAGGTCGTCGTCCTCGCAGCCCCAGCCGACGTAGGCCTCGTCGAAGCCGTTGACCCTCTCGAAGGCGGTCCGCGAGACCGACGCGTTACAGCTGCGCATGGCCAGCTTGCGCAGGTGGGCCTCTAGCGGCGCCACTCGAGCCAGCCGCAACTTTCGCTCGAAGCGCAGGTGCTGCTCGCGCAGGACGGCGTGGCGCGGGTCGTCCTCAGCGGGCCAGAGCTCGCTCACGCCGCGCGCGCGCAGCGCGGTCGTGTCGAGGGCCGCGGTCTCCTCGCTCGAGAGGGGCAGCGCGAAGCCCGTCGTCCACAGCCGCCCCTCTTCGCTCAGGGCGAGGTGCTGCTCGATCGCGTCGGGCAAGAAGAGCAGATCCCCGTCGGCGAAGAAGAACCAGTCCCCGCTGGCCGCGCGGACGGCGTTGTTGCGGCTGGCCGCGGCGCGGAAGCCCTCGTCGGGCTGCGTCACGACCTGGCCCGGCAGCGCGCAGGCCTCGACGTGCGCCCGGGCCGCCGCGAGGGCAGCGGGCCCCGAGCCGTCGTCGGCCACGATCACCTCGTCGGGCAGCCGCGTCTGCGCCTCGAGCGAGGCCAGGCAGCGGGCGAGGAACTCGGGCCGCTCGTAAGTGGTCACGATCGCGCTGATCCGCATTGAGGCAGATTAGTGGACCGCAACCACAGTGGCCACGCGAGCGCAGAGAGTCGCCGTAGCCCCCTGCGCTCCCTACCGCTACGTTCAGGTCATGGACTCCGAGCTACGAGACCTGGCTCGCCGCGCTCCAGCGGACCCGGAGGTTGCAGCCCGCCACCTGCTCGAACGTCTGCGCTCGGGAACGCTGAGTGAAGAGCGGCTGGAGTTGGCGGCCATCCTCGGTGACGAAGTCGCGATGCGCGCGACGAGCCTCGAGGCCCCTGAGCACCCCTGGACCCGCCTCCTCTACCCATGGACCAAGCGCATTGGGAGAGAGCTGCCCGCGAGAGCCATCGTCGCCTGGTCCAGGAAGATCGAGCGTGAACTCCCCACGGATCGCCCGCCTCACTGCCCAGACTTGCCCTTCGACGAGGAGTTCCGACCAAGGTTCGCCGCCGCGGTCAGCGCTCTGGAGGACTGGCTGGCGACTCGAGGCGAGCCCGAGCGCCGGAGCTTCGCAAAGCACCAGAAGCGCACTGAGCGCGCTTCCTTCAGGCTCCACCAGGCCATTCGCCGGCAAAGGGACGCGCTCATCGAGCGATCCAACTGGAACGACGCCTGGCTGGAGTTCTGCTGGAAGTGGTGCCGCGCGCTCGCCCAGGGAGCGGCTTGCGCTCGCATTGTGCTGATCCCAGCCGCCCAGGTCCCTGGCTCGGCCGCGAACTTGTTCATGGATAGCCCCGAGGCGGCGCTGCCCGTGGTCAGAGCCGAGTTGGCGCCTTGGCTCTTGGGTCTCTCAGACCCCGTTCGCGAGCGCGTTGAGAGGCGGCAGCGGACCTACCAGGGTTAGGCTGAGCGCCATGAGTGAGCTGGCTTGCGACCGCTGCGACCGGTCCCTCCTCGCCTTCGAGGACGTGCGCTACGAGCTTCGGATCGAGGTCAAGGCGGCCTACGACCCCATGGAGATGAACCCCAGCGCCCAGCCCAGCGACCTGAAGGACGAGATCCGCAAGCTGATCGAGGCCACCGAGGGATTGACGGCCGACGAGATCGAGGCCACGGTCTACAAGGAGTTCAAGTTCGACCTCTGCCTGCGCTGCCAGCGCGAGTTCCTGCAGGACCCCCTGCCGCGGCGGCCGCCGGAGCCGCCTACTCAGCCTTGGGAGCAGCCCTGGGAGTGAGCGCCAGGCCGATCGCGCCGTGGGCGATCGGCTGGGCGGACCGCGCCAGGGGCACCAGCGCGCGGGCCAGCGCTTCGCGGGCCAGGCAGAGCGAGGCGACCCAGTGCCCGGCGCTGAGGTGCTCGGCCTCGACGCGCTCCGCGCCCGCTTCGGCGGCGTGCAGGCGGGCGCTGGTCAGGGCGATCAGCTCCAGCAAGGCCAGGCGCAGCACGCCCGCGGCGAGGTGGCCGGCCACGAGCAGCTTGGCCCCGTAGAGGCGGTTGCGCAGCGAGGTCGCCAGGAGCCGGTCGGCGGTCTCGAGGTCGAGGGGCAGCTCAGCAGCCCGGTCGACCACCTCGGGCGGCTCGCCGTCGGCGAGGCCGGCGCGCTGGGCGGCCCAGGTCAGGGCCGTGTCGAGGGCGTCGCGGAAGGGGTCGAGCAGGGGCGCCTCGCGCTCGGCGGGGTCGCTGGCCGTGGTGAGCAGGCCCTCGCGCGCCGCGTGGAGGGCCAGCGTCAGCTCGCCGGCCTCGGGCGCTGGCGGCGGCGAAGCGAGCTCGCGCTGCTCGATCGCGGCGGCGCTGCGGCTGGGCTCGGCGGGGCCCAGCGGACAGCCCGCCAGGGCGCCGGCGTGCTCCCAAGCGAGCGCCGCCAGGCGCGGGACGCGCTCGCCGAGGGGCGCCTGGTCGCAGAGCCGGAGCAGGCGCGCTTCGAGGGGCGCGAGCAGGGAGTAGTCGCAGGGGGCGCCGCTGGGGAGCAGGACCAGGGGATGAAAGAGCGAGGGCTCGTCGGCGGCCAGGGCGCGGGCGGCGGGGGCAGCCTCGGCGTGGGTCTCGCCCGTGGCCGTGCTCTCGGCGTAGCGTGAGCACTGGGCCACCTCGTGGACGCGGGTCTCGCGCAGGGTGCGCACCACGTCGAAGGGGAAGAGCCGGCAGCACTCGGGCTTCTGGTCGAAGCCGACCGCGGCGTGGATCGCGCAGCGGTGGTCCTCGAGCAGGAACTCACAGGCGCCCTCGATCCGGCGCAGGTAGCCGCCGGCCTGCTCCTCCTCGATCCAGGTCTCGGGGGGAGGCAGGTGCGGGAAGGCCGCCAGCAGCGCGGGCTCGGCGGCGGCCAGCCGCGCGCGGTCGCCCTCGGTCAGGGGGCCGGGGCGAAACACGCGGCAGCAGTTGCCGCTGGCCTGGCAGCCGAAGCGCGCCTGGGGCAGCACGCGCGCCTCGCGCGTCGCGGGGGCTGGCTCGAGGCCCGCGGCGAACTCGCCCTCGACCAGACCCAGGAGCAGCAAAGCCCGCAGCGCCGACTCCGCGTCGGCCCGCTCGCCCGGGAGCTCCGCGCAGAGCTCGTCCAGGGACCGCGCGCCGGTCAGGCGCTCGGCCAAGGCCTGGGTCAGGGGCCCCGCCGGGATCCGGCGCGCGAAGCGCGGATCGACCA
>CALDQK010000300.1 GCA_937911525.1 uncultured bacterium | reverse complement strand
CCAGCCGGTCGACCTGCTCCACGGCGAGGGCGACGCGCTCGTCTCCCACGCCGTGGCCAGCGCCGCCGCCGCGCGCCTGCCCCGCGGCGAGCTCCACACCCTCTCCGGCCTGGGTCACCTGCCCTGGCTGGAGGACCCCGCCGGGGTCGCGTCGCGCGTGCGGCGCCTCCTCAGCACCTCCCCCGCGCCGCTGCAGGCGGCGCAACTCTCTCTCTAGTCCCCACTGGAATCGAATCGAAGGAAGCACCCCATGGACACCAAGACCAAGACCAAGACCGTGACCGAGCAGGCTCAGGCCGCCCAGGCCGCTGGCGCCGACGTCGCTCAGATCTGGATGAACCTCGCTGGTGAGACCAGCAGCCAGATGGACCGCCTGATGCGCGCCCAGCTCGGCCACGCCACCCAGGTCGCCCGCGAGGCCACCGAGTTCTGGAGCAGCGTCAGCGAGGCGACCCTCAAGACCGCCGAGCAGAGCCGTAAGCAGGGCTTCGACTACGCCCGCGACATGATGGCGACCGCCAAGTAGCCCCAAGCGCTCTCGGGGGTCTCAACCCCCATTGGGGCCTCCGAGAGCACCTTCGACCCGACCGAACCAAACCAACCCGCACCCAAACACCCCCTGGAGTCACCCATGTTCTTCGCCGAAGCCACCAGCGAGTTTGTCAAGGCCACCGAAGCCGCCGCCGCCAAGTGGTGGGACGCCACCCTCCGCGCCCCCAAGACCCTCGAGACCATGGGCATGGCCCTGGGCGGCCTCTCGGGCGCCAAGGAGCGCATGGACCGCACCATGGAGCAGACCTGGAGCGCCTGGCGCCTGCCGACCGCCCTCGACGTGGAGCGCCTCCACGAGCGCATGGGCGAGCTCGAGGAGCAGATCGCCGAGCTGCAGCTCGCGCTCGAGGGCGCCAACGAGCGCCTGGGCGCGGCCGGCGAGAAGCCCGCCGCCAAGAGCAGCAAGAAGTCCAGCTAGACCCCAGCGCTGAGCCGGAGCCGCTAAGCATGCCCGTCGTCAAGAACGCAACTCGACTCAACAACGCCGTCTCGGCGGGGGCTCGCGCCTTCGCCTACCTCGACGGCGCGACCCCGCACCAGGTCGTCGCCCGGCGCGGGCCGGCCCGGCTCCGCTTCTACGAGCCGGAGGTGGTGGCCGAGGGAGCCACCCCCGTGATGCTGGTCACCCCGATCATCAACCGCTTCCGCGTGGTGGACCTCGAGCCCGAGGCCAGCCTGGTCGGGAGCTTGATCGAGGCCGGGATCCCCGTCTACCTCGTCGACTGGGGCCACCCGGCCCGGATCGACCAGGACACCGACTGGGACGACTACGTCCTGCTGACCCTGCCGCGCTTCCGCCGCGCGATTCCCCACGAGGGCCCGATCGACGTGATCGGCTACTGCCTGGGCGGCACGATCAGCACGATCTTCACGGCCCGCTTCCCCGAGGCGGTCCGCAAGTTCGTCACCCTGAACACCCCCGTCGACTTCCACACCGGCCAGCCCCACATGGATCTGCTCGGCAAGTGGGTCGACCCCGACCACTTCCCGGTCGAGGAGATCACCCGCGCCTTCGGCAACATGCCCGGCTCGCTGATCGCTCAGGGCTTCGTCTGGCAGCGCCCGACCTCGAGCGCCACCAAGCTGCACAACGCCTGGAAGCGCTTCGAGGACGCGGCCTTCGCCGAGTACTTCACCGTGCTCGAGTCCTGGAACCAGGACGGCGTCGACGTGCCCGGGGCGGCCTACCGCACGCTGATCAACCGCTTCTACCGGCGCAACGACCTGATCGAGGGCCGCTTCTCGCTGCGCGGTCAGTCGATCGACCTGAGCAAGATCGACATGCCGACCCTGGTCGTGACGAGCAGCTTCGACACGACCTGTCCGCCGGCCGCCGCGCACGCCCTCCTGGACGTGATCAGCAGCACGGACAAGGGCAGCCTCGACCTCAAGGGCGGGCACATCACCGCGATCGTGGGCCGCAAGGCGAAGGACCGCCTCCACGCTCCGCTCTGCGAGTGGCTGGCGAAGTGACCGCCGTGGCGACGAGTCGGCCGGTCACGCCCTACGACGTGGTCTGGACCCGGGGTCCCGTCCGCCTGCTCCGCTTCCGCGCCCCCGTGGCGCGGCGGCGGAGGCGGGATCGGCTCAAGGACCTGCTCCTGCGTCGGCGTCAGCCGGCGCAGCCCCAGCAGCAGGAGCCGGCGGCGCAGAAGCTGCCGGTCCCCGTCCTGCTCGTCCCCTCGATCATCAACCGCCCCGCGGTCCTCGACCTGCGGGAGGGCCAGAGCCTGACCCAGCACCTGCTGGGTCAGGGACTGGATGTGTTCCTCCTCGACTGGGGCGAGCCGACCCACGCCGACGCCCACCTCGACCTCGAGGCCTACACGACCCGGATCCTGCCCCGCGCGGTGCGGGCCGCCTGCAACGCGGCGGGCTCGGCCCAGTGCCATCTCTTCGGCTACTGCCTGGGCGGGACCTTCGCCCTGATCGCGGCGGCCGCCAACCCGCCGATCCTGCGCGACAAGGTCGCCTCGATCGTGGCCCTCACCACGCCGGTCGACCTGAGCGACCCCGGCGCGATGGGCCTCCTGACCGACCAGCGCCTGGTCGACCTCGAGAAGGCCAGCGCCTGGCCGATCGTGCCCGGCCCCATCCTGTGGGCGGCCTTTCAGGCCCTCGACCCCACCGGCAACTCGCGCAAGGCGCGCCTGGTCCAGGAGCGCCGCAAGGACAAGGAGTTCCAGGCCCGCCACAAGGCGCAGGAGGCCTGGCTCAACGACCCGATCCCCATGACCGGCAAGGTCCTGCGCGACGTGGTCGGCGAGCTCTACCGGGCCAACGCGCTCGCGACCCGCGGGCTGATCCTGCGCGGCCAGCGCGTCCGCCTCGCCGACGGGCAGGCGCCCGTCCTGAACCTCATCGCGGAGCGCGACACGATCGTGCCCCGCCAAGCGTCCGAGCGCCTCGCCGAGCTGTGGGGTGGCGAGGTCGAGACCCAGACCTTCCGCGCCGGCCACATTGGCATCACGGTCGGCACGAAGGCCCCCGAACAAATGTGGGCGGCAGCCAGCGAGTGGCTGATCGCGCGCCAGGAGACCTCCTCATGATGGCATTCGCTTGGAGCCTGTTCGCCCTCTACCTCGTCGCCACCTTCTGGCTGGCCTGGCTCGGGCACAAGAAGACCAAGAGCTTCGACGACTTCGCGGTCGGCGGCCGCTCGATGGGCCCCGGGATGGCCGGCATGACGCTCGGCGCCTGCCTGGCGAGCACCGCGACCTTCGTGATCAACCCCGGCTTCGTCTACCAGTACGGC
>CALDQK010000299.1 GCA_937911525.1 uncultured bacterium | reverse complement strand
CCCGAGAGATCGGCAGATCTCTCGGACGCCTTTTGGCGGCCCATAGCGTCTAGCGAGCGGCCAGCTCGCGCAGGCGCGCGAACCCGCTCACGTCGACCCCGGCCAGGATCAGGTCCGCCTGGAGCATGATCGCGGTCAGCTGCTCGAAGGAGACCTGCGGCTCCCAGCCCAGCTCGCGCTTGGCCTTGCTCGGGTCCGCCTCGAGCACGTCGACCTCGGTCGGGCGGAAGTGCTTGGGGTCGATCCGCACCACCTCGGCGGGGTCGCGCTCGACCAGCGCGCAGGCCAGGTCGAGGAACTCCTGCACCGAGCGCGTCTCGCCGGTCGCGATCACGTAGTCGTCGGGCTCGTCCTGCTGGAGGATCTGCCACATGGCGCGCACGTAGTCGCCGGCGTAGCCCCAGTCCCGCTTGGCGGAGAGGTTGCCGAGGGTCAGGTGCGAGCGGCGACCCGCCAGGATCTGGGCCAGGCCGTGGGTGATCTTGCGCGTCACGAAGGTCTCGCCGCGGCGCGGCGACTCGTGGTTGAACAGGATCCCGTTGGCCACGAAGAGCCCGTAGCCCTCGCGGTAGTTGCGGGTGTGGTGATAGGCCGCCACCTTCGCCACGCCGTAGGGGCTGCGCGGGTTGAAGGGGCTGTCCTCGTTGAGCGGCCCCTCGGCCTTCTGGCCGTACATCTCCGACGAGCTGGCCTGGTAGAAGCGGATCGGCTTCTTCTCGTAGGCGCGCACCGCCTCGAGCAAGCGCAGCGTGCCGAGGTGGACGACGTCGGCGGTGTAGACCGGCATGTCGAAGCTGACCCGGACGTGGCTCTGAGCCGCCAGGTTGTAGAGCTCGTCGGGGGCGACCTCCTCGATCAAGCGGGTCAGGGTGCCCGACTCGAGCAGGTCCCCGTAGTGCAGGTGCAGGTGGGGTTGGTCGCCGATCAGCGGGCGCAGGCGGTCCGTGTTGAAGCTCGAGCTGCGGCGCACCACGCCGTGCACGTGGTAGCCCTTACCCAGCAGCAGCTCCGCCAGGTAGCTCCCGTCCTGCCCCGTGACTCCAGTGATCAGCGCGGTCTTGCTCACGTGGGCCAGATCTTAGGTCAAAGCGCGGCCTGCGCTTCCAGCAATCAAGAAGGAGCGTCTCAGCGCCCGAGGGCGGCGCGCAGCCGAGCCTCGGAGGGGCGAGCCTCGCCGTCGAGCAAGGCCTTGGCGAGGGTCACGCTCGCCAGCGCGCGCTCGAGGTCCTGCTTGGCGCCGGTCCATTCGCCCCGCTTCTCGAGGAACTGGGCGCGCAGGACGAGCAGGCGCCACTCGTCGGGTTGAAGCTCGAGCCCCCGCTCCACCGTCGCCAAGGCGCGTTCCAGCGCGTCCAGGCGCTCGGCGCGCGGCGCGTCGGCGCGGGTCGCCACCTCGCGCCGCGCGCGGAGGTGCAGCAGCCGAGGCAGCGGAGCCGGCTTGGCGGGGGTGGGGCTCGCCGCGGCGGGCGCGGGATCCGCCGCGACGCTCGGGCTGGGCGGAGGCTGCTGCTGGGCGCCCTCGCTCCCTCCGAGCGCGAGCGCGCCCAGGGCGGCCAGCGCGACCAGCCCCAGCGCGCCCCCGCTACGGCGACGCCCCGCAGCGAGCGCTCCGGCGCGGAGGCGGGGTTCGAGAGGGCCGCTCGTAGCTCGGCGGCCAGCGCGCCGGCGTCCGGCGTCCGGCGCTGGTGGTCGGGCTCGAGCGCGCGCAGGGCGACGCGCTCGAGGCTCGCGGGGAGCTCCGGCTGGAGCTGGCTCGGGCGGAGGGGCGGACGCTGGAGCCGCCCCGCCAGCACGAGCAGCGAGTCTGCCTCGAAGGGGTAGCGCCCCGTGAGCGCGAGGCGGCGAGCGCACGAGCTCGTAGGCGAGCCAGGGTCGGCCCTGGTGCTCGCCGGCCGCGTGGACCTGCACGATCCCTGGGTGCTGCAGGCGCGCCGCGAGCTGACCCTCGCGCGCGAAGCGCTCGCGCCGGTTCGCGTCGAGCGAGCCCGTCAGCAGCTTGAGCGCGACCTCGCGTCCGCCCGCGTCACGGGCGTGGAACACGGCCCCCATGGCGCCGCGCCCCAGCTCACGCACGATCCGGTAGGGCCCGATCTGCACGGGCCCAGCCTACTTGCCGAGGGCGCGCCGCATTTGCTGCTCGAACGCCGTCTCGTTGTCGCTGCTCATGATCGTGCGCACGAAGGCCGCCGCCTCGAGCGCCCGCTCGATATCGGCGGGGTTCCCGCGCAGCTTGCTCCGCTGCCAGAAGAGCTCGGCCCGCAGGACCCACAGCCGCCACTCGTCGGGCTGCCAGGCCAGCCCGCGCTCGACGGTCTGCATCGCGCGCCCGAGCGCGCGCTCCTGATCGAGGACGCCGCGCCCAGCGCCCTCCGCCGCCTGGCGCTGAGCCAGCCCGATCAGCAGCCGCGGGCACTCGATCTGCTCGAGAGCCCACTCGAGGTCAGCGCGATCGGCGGGGTCGCTCACGCGCCCCGCCTTGGCGGCGCGCGAGAGGCGGGCGTCCAGCGTCGTCGCCAGCTCCAGCAAGAGCTGCTCCCGCTCCCGACGGCGCACCTGGGGGAGGGCCTGGCGGTAGCTCGCGAAGGCGGCGGCGAGCTCCCCCTCGGCCAGGGCCTGCCGCGCCTTCACCCAGGCGGCGGGCGCCCGCTGCGAGAGCGGCCGCCAGGCGGTCAGGAGCTCAGCCAGCCCGTCGGCGCGGGTCCCGCGTCCGAGCTGCACCGCCAGCAGGTGGTCGTAGTAGGCCCGCGCTGCGCTGTCACCCTCCCGCGCGAGCACCTGGGCCGCCCGCGACGCTCCGCGCAGCACGCAGGCTTCGAGGACGGCGCGCGTGAAGCGCTCGGCGTCGGCCTTGAGCGAGAGGTCGTCGGTCTGCCGGAAGAGGGGCTCGCGCCGCATCCGCTGGGCGAGGTTCATCAGCGGCTCCAGGCAGCCCGCGCGGACGAGCAGGTCGCAGAGCAGGGTCAGCTCCCAGCGGGAGACGAAGTCCCCGCGCCGATAGAGGTAGTCCCAGCGCCTGAGCAGCTCGGGCACCTGCTCGGGCGGCGGGGGCTCGCTCCCGAGCAGGAGCTCGCGCGAGGGAATGTCCTCCTGCAGCTCCTGGCGGCAGAGGGCCAGCACGGCGTCGTAGGCCCGCGAGCCGTCGTGCAGCGCGGCCGCCAGGATCCGCTGGGGTCGCTCGAGCAGGGCCGTGGGCTTGGCTCGCACGGGGCTCGCGGCCGGATCGCCCGAGGCCTGGGCGCTGGCGGAGGGCGAGGGCGCCGCGCCGGGGGACTCGCCGCTCTCGCCGCTGGTGCTCGGGCCGCTGGAGCTCGCGCCGCCGAGGAGCGCGACCCCGATCGCGACGGGGACCGTCACCCCGGCCAGCAAGGCCAGGGCGCGCAGGTGGCGCTGCTGACGCCCCGCGGGCGCGGCGCCGGCGAGCCACTCCTCGAGGGCGGCGCCCAGGGCGCCCGCGTCGGCGAAGCGCTCGGCGGGGTCGTAGGCGAGCGCCCGCAGGACGATCCGCTCCACGGCGAGGGGAAGCTCGGGCTGGAGGCTCCTCGGCGAGGGAGGCGGGGACTGGAGCCGGTCCGCGAGGGCCATCAGGTTCTCGGCCTCGAAGGGGTAGCTGCCGGTCACGGCCAGGTAGAGCAGGACCCCCAGCGACCACACGTCGAAGGTCGGTGAGCGGGTCCCCTCGCCCGCGAAGGCCTCGGGCGAGAGGAAGAGCGGCGTCCCGACCACGATCCCCGAGAGGGTCAGTCGGTCCAGGTCGCCCGCGGTGGCGAGGCCGAAGTCGGCGATCCGGACGCGCCCCTCGCCGTCGATCAGGACGTTGTCCGGCTTGATGTCGCGGTGCACGACCCCGGCGGCGTGGGCCGCGGCGAGGGCCTGGCACACCTCGACGATCAGCTCGACCCGCTCGACCCAGGTCCGCTCGGGGAAGGCCTCCTCGATGGGGCGCGCGTCGCGGACCAGCTCGTAGGCCAGCCAGGGGCGCCCGCCGTGCTCGCCGGCGGCGTGGACCTGCACGATCCCGGGGTGGTCGAGGCGCGCGGCCAGCTGACCTTCGCGCAGGAAGCGCTCGCGCCGGGTGGCGTCCATGGCGCCGGTCGCCAGCTTGAGGGCCACCTCCCGCCCGCCCTGATCCACGGCCCGGAACACGGCGCCCATGCCGCCCCGTCCCAGCTCGCCGACCACTCGGTAGGGTCCGATCTGCTCCCCGCCCAGGCGCACCCCCCGAGCCTACTCCGCGTCCCGCGCCACGCGAAAGCCCTTGTGGGCCAGGCGGCGCTCGGGGAGGTCCCCCCAGCGCATGCCCGCGCCGGGGATCGCGCGGCTGAACTGGTAGGAGTGGTCGTAGCCGCCGCCCCGCGCCACCCGCCGCTCGCTGCCCTCCACGCCGCGCCAGTCGAGGCGCAGCGGGCGCTTCATGTCCTTGGTCAGCTTCTCCCAGCCGTCGCCCAGCCACTCGAACACGTTGCCGCCCATGTCGTCGCAGCCGAAGAGCGAGCGCCCGTCCGGGAAGGCGCCCACGGGCGAGGTGCGCGGGAAGCGGTCGTGGTGCTTGCCCGCCTCGTCCTTGAAGTTGCCCAGCCAGTCCGTGGGCGGTCCGCCCTTGCCCCAGGTGTAGCGCCGCCCCTCGTGGGCCCCCGCCGCGTAGAGCCACTCGGCCTCGCTCGGGAGGCGCAGCCCCGCCCAGCGGCAGTAGCGCACGGCCTCGTGCCAGGAGACCCCGCTGACGGGGTGGTTCGGCTCGATCCCCTCCGGGAGGCGCGGGGCCGCGATCCCCTCCTCCTTGCAGTAGACGAAGTAGCGCGCCCAGGTCAGCTCGTAGCGGCCAATGAAGAAGCCCCGCGTGACCCGCACCGGACCGGCGAGGTCCACGCTCTCGCCCTCGTCCATGGGCGGGACGTAGACCAGCTCGCTCCCGTCACGCTCGTTGAGGAAGAGCTCCGGCTCGCCGCCGAAGCGCACGCCGGCCGGCAAGGGGATCGGCGCGCGCGAGTCGGGCGGCTGGCTGCTCCACCAGCTCGGCGCGCGCCACAGGGTCAGCGAGCGGGTCAGGCGCTCTCCCCGCTCGCTGGTCGCGACCAGCTCGAAGCGGTTTGCGCCGAGCTCGAGCGAGACCCGCTCCGAGAAGCTCCCGTCGCTGCCGACGCGGACCGGCTCGCGGCCCAGCTCGAGCCGCGGGACCACCGCCCCGCTCAGGCGACCGCTGAGCGTCCAGCCCCGCGTCTCGCACACCGGCGGGAGGGGCTCGAGCTCGAGGG
>CALDQK010000298.1 GCA_937911525.1 uncultured bacterium | reverse complement strand
CCGCCGCCGTCGTGTGCTTTCCCCTCGGGGGAATCCACTCCGCCGCCGTCGTGAGTTTTCCCCTCGGGGGAATCCACTCCGCCGCCGTCGTGTGCCTTCCCTCTCGTTGGATTCTTCTCCGTCGCCGCGACTCCTTCACTGGCTCGAACCTCGTCTCCCCCTACCGAACCCGCTGGCCTCGAGTTCGAGCGCCGCCGGTCTCCGGCCCTCCCGAGTCGCTCCCCGTCCGACGTGAAGAACTCGAGGCCGCAGCCAGGAAGGTCCGCGTCGCCCGACCCTTGGACTCGCAGCAGCTCGTCATGAATCTGCTCATGGTGCTGATCGCAGAGCACCAGCATGCGAGCCGGATCGTGGCCCCCTTCCCACTTGTCTACGTGGTGGATCTCGACGCTGCCCCGCAGCCCACAGCCCGGCACCTGGCACTTGCCGCGATCCCTCCCCCAAATCCGCTGACGAATCCGATTCGGAATCGTCCGGGTCACGCGAGCCGCCTCTCCCTGGCGCAGGTCGAGCACCTCGGCGTCGCAGCTCCGCCGCTCGATCTCTGCCGGTCCAACCTCGATCGCCCCGGCCGAGGTTTCTTGGGTTCCGACCCCGCACTCGGGACACACGGTGTAGACGATTCGGTGCGAAGCGTTCCGCGGAACGCGCAACCGTTCGTCTGGGTCGGCTCCGTCCCGGTCACCCCCGTCTCGGCCGCTTCGCGGCTCGATCGGCTGCGCTTCCACTCGCTCGCGGCAGATCTCGACGACTGCTTCTGCCAGGCCGAAGGGCCCTCCCGCTCGTCGCACACTCTCGATCGCGGCCTCGAACACTCGGAACCCCTCGTCGTCGAGGCGCAGCAGGACTTGATGCTCCCGCTCCCGCCCTCGCGCCTCAGCCTGTAGATCACGCAAGGGCAACTCGTCCGCCTTGGCGAGCCACTCGTCTTCGTTCTCCGGTGTCGCGACCCGCGCGACCTCCGTGGCGAACTTGTAGGAGAGTTGCCCCTGGCGGAAGGCGTCCTGCAGCTTCTCCAAGTCGACCCGCCGACCGATCCGCACCAGGTCTGAGGTCTTGGAGGACGAATAGCCAAGCACCTCGAACGCATAACGGGACAGGCTGCTGTAGCCCAGGGCTCGCCAGAGCTGAGCGCGTTCCATCTCGGCCAAGAGCGTGGCGATCCTGGCGTCCAACGCCCGCTGCCTCCTCCGACAGCGACGCAGATCGCCGTCCACCTCGCGAGCCCGCTGGGTTAGTCCGCTGTCCGGCCCGGCGCCATCCGGCCCCCCGTCCCCCGGCGCCCCGCCATCCGGGCCCCCGTCGCCCGGCCCCGCGTCCGCGGTGAGACCCCGACGGCGGCTCCTGCGGGCGCCCTTGGTTGCCTTCTCGAACGCGCCCGACTGCGCGGCTTTGCCCATCAATGCTGTTGTCACTGCAAGACGACTCCTCGACCAACACAGGACTCACCCTACACCAACGCACTGACAAAACCCGAACGGCAGCGCCGCAGCTCGACAGCAGGTGCCTAAATCCTGACCAAGCAGGGCTCAGCCAGACTGCCGGCTTCGCGCGTCACATGCAGCGAGCCCTAAGGCCCTCTACCCCGCGCCTTGACCTTCCAACGCTCGGTGGAAGAAGTCCTGCGCCACCTCTGCCAAGACTCGCTCGACGAGGTCGCCGCCGACTTCCTCAGCCAGAGTCGCCGCGTCGTCCCCCAGGTCCGCAGCAACGGCAAACGCCGCGCCCAGCTCCCGATCCGCTGCGTCCTCGAGCGCTCTCTCGAGCCGCGCGGTCCAGCGAGCAGACCCCTGCACGGCGGCGAGCAAACGCTCGCCGACCTCCACCACCAGGTGGCGATATTTCTCGACGACCATGGGGTAGGGCAAGCCGGCGAACCAGTCGCTGCATTGCCAAGTCTGGTCGGGCTCGACGAACACGATTCCGCTGAAGCGATCTCGGATGTCCGCTTCGATCGGCCCCTGCCACTCGAGGCGGCGACGCGCCTCCTGGTGGCCGAGGTGCGCCGCTACGGCCAAGAGTTTCCACCGCTGCCGCTCTTCAACCCGCTCCCGCACGGGATCCCTTCCCATGAGCGCCCAGAGCGCGATCTCCGTCGCGACGGCCTCCCTGACCTCCGCCCGCTCGAAGGCCTCGCCCGCTCCCCTCGCTTGCTCGGCGCCCCGGAGGGTGGCCAGGGCCACGGCCCGCTCGTAGCTCGAGAGGAGCGGGGTCTCCGCGTAGCTCGCGACCTGTTGGCCAGCCTCCGTGTGCAGCGCCAAGCTCTCCGCGCTCGCCTCGCAGAGGTAGTCCTCGGCCGTGACCACAGCGCCCTCGACCATGGTGTCGATGGGGTTGTAGGAGAGCTCGAGCGGCGGGTGCTTGCTGAAGCCCGGCCAGCGGGACCAGGCCAGGCGAGCAATCGCGATCGAGGCGCGGCTGAGCGCCTCTTCCCCGAAGGCCGCGAAGCCGTCCAGCCACTCCGCGAGGGGGCGCTCGTGGCAGCTCTCGCCCAAGGCGCGCACGGCGGCGGGGTAGCCCGCGTGGGCGGCCAAGCGCAGCCGTTCCTCCTCCAGGTCGCCGCTGCGGACGCGCGCGGCCAGGAGCTGGGCCTCGTCCTCGACGCTCCCGGAGCGCCGCCAGGCCTGCTCCAGCTCGCGCAGCGCCGCGTCGCTCACGCCTCGCTCAGCGCCTCGGCGACCCGGTCGGGGTCGGTGATCGGCGCGGCGCAGGCGTAGCCGCGGCACACGTAGAGGGCGGGCGTGTCGCCGCCGACCAGGCCCTTACCGCGCAGGAGGGGCAGCTCCTCGTCGGCGCCGCCGGGGGTCTCGCTGCGGGCCACGGCCGCGCCGGGCAGGTAGCGGCCGTTGAGGGCGTGCCAGAGGGCCTTGGTCCGCGGGTCCTCCTTGGGGCCGATCAGGACCAGCTCGAGCGGCGGGCGCTCGAGGTGGTCCAGGACCGCCAGGCTGGCGCAGAAGGCGCGCGGGAGCTCCGCGATCTTGGCCCCGTAGCTCTCGATCGCGGCCCGGGCGACCTCGCGCAGGGCCGGCTGGTCGAGGTGGGTCGCGAGGCGCGCGAGCAGGAGCGCCGCGACCGCGTTGGGATTGGGCGTCGCTCCGTCGTGGCCCTCGCGGTAGCGCAGGATCAGGTGACGCTTGTTCGGCGGCGTGCTGAAGAAGGCGCCGCCCTCCTCCGGGCTGAAGTCGCTCAGGATCCGCTGGCTGAGCAGAGCCGCCGCCGCCAGGTAGCGCCGATCCCCCGCCGCCTCGTAGAGGTCGAGCAGGCCCGCGCCCAGGTAGGCGTAGTCCTCGAGCACGCCCGCGATCCCGACCTGCCCGCGCCGGTAGCTGCGCCACAGGCCCTGGTCGGGGCGGATCATCGTCGAGAGCAGGAAGGTCGCCGCTTCGTTGGCCGCCTCGAGGTAGCGCTCCTCGCCCAGGACCCGGTAGCCCGCCGCGATCGCCGAGAGGGCGAGCCCGTTCCAGCTCGTGAGCAGCTTGTCGTCGAGCGCAGGCGCGACCCGCTGGTCGCGGGCCGCCTTGACCTTGCGCTTGGCCGCGTTCAGGGTCCGCCGCAGCGCGCGCGGCTCGAGCTCGAGCTCGGCCGCGACCTCCTCGAGCGAGCGCGGCGTGTGGAGCACGCTCTTGCCCTCCCAGTTGCCCGCCTCGCTCACGTCGAAGTAAGCGGCGAAGCAACGCGCCTCCTCGGGCTCGAGCACCTCGGCCAGCTCGGCCGGCGTCCACACGAAGAACTTGCCCTCGACCCCCTCGGAGTCGGCGTCGGTCGCCGAGTAGAAGCCGCCCACTGGCGCCTTCATCTCCTCCAACAAGTAGTCGAGGGTCTCGGCCGCGACCTCGCGCAGGCGCGGCTCGCCCGTGAGCTGGTAGCCGTGCAGGTAGGCCGGCACCAGGGCCGCGTTGTCGTAGAGCATCTTCTCGAAGTGCGGCACCAGCCAGGCCGCGTCCGTCGAGTAGCGGGCGAAGCCGCCGCCCACGTGGTCGTAGATCCCGCCCCGCGCCATGCCGAGCAGCGTCCCCAGCGCCATCTCGCGGGCGCGCTCGTCGCCCTCGGCGGCGTAGCGGCGCCAGAGGAGCTCGATCGCCTCCGCGCGGGGAAACTTGGGCGCCGGCCCGAAGCCGCCGCGCCGCTCGTCGTAGTCGCGGCTCAGCTCGCTCACGGCCGCCTCGATCAGGCCGCGGTCCACGGCGCCCGCGTGCTCGCGGGCTGCGGCCTCTCGCAGCCGATCCGCCAGCCCGTGGGCCGTCTTGATCACGTCGCTCCGCTTGCGCTCCCAGGCCTCCGCCAGCGACTCGCACACCGTCCGCCAGGCGGGCATGCCGTGGCGGTCCTCCGGCGGGAAGTAGGTGCCCGCGAAGAAGGGCTCGAGGTCGGGGGTCAGGAACACGTTCATGGGCCAGCCGCCGTGCCCGCGGTTGAGCGTCAGCGTGGCCTGCATGTAGATCTCGTCGAGGTCGGGTCGCTCCTCGCGGTCGACCTTCACGTTGACGAAGCGCTCGTTCATGAGCGCCGCCACCTCGACGTCCTCGAAGGACTCGCGCTCCATGACGTGGCACCAGTGGCAAGCCGAGTAGCCCACGCTGAGCAGGATCGGCTTGTCCTCGCGCTGGGCCAGCTCGATCGCCTCGTCCCCCCAGGGGAACCAGTCCACCGGGTTGTGGGCGTGCTGGAGCAGGTAGGGGCTCGCCTCGCGAGCCAGGCGGTTGGTCGGACGATCGTTCACGGGCTGCAGGTTACGAAGGCGACGAGGTGGACGGGACGACGAGGGAGGGTCGGCGCCCGCGCAGACGGTCTGGCTATACCGTCAAACGACTTACGCAGCGGGTGGAACTTCGCTCACGGGCGCGGGGATGTGGCGGACGGAGTTGGAAGACCTAAAGGAAACACCATGGCCCGCATCCTCTGCGGCTTACTGCTGACCGCCCTCGCCTTGAGCGCCGCGGCCCAGGCGGACGAAGCTCCGACTCGCCCCAGCGGGGTCGCTCCCGTCGCGACCCGCACCACCTCCCCCCAGCCCGCCAACGACGAGCCGCCGCCGCCCCCGCCCTGGTTGCGCGACCTCGAGCGCGAGCGAGACGACGCACCCCGAGGCGAGCGCGGCTTCCGCCCCGAGCGCGGCCCTCGCCCCGGCGGCGAGCGCGGCTTCCCCCGCGAGCGCGGCCCTCGCTCCGAACGCGGCGAGCGCGGCTTCCGTCCCGAGCGCGGCCCCCGCCCCGACGGCGAGCACGGCTTCCGCCCCGAACCCGGCCCCCGCCC
>CALDQK010000297.1 GCA_937911525.1 uncultured bacterium | reverse complement strand
GCCGCGCCGAGGGCGAGCCACAGCGAGCGCTGGAGCGGGGTGTCGCTCGTGGGCTGCCCGGTGAGCGGGTTGAGGATCGCGGCGCGCTCGGGGGTCGGGACCTCGGCCGTGAGCAGGAGCGTCACCACTCCGAGCACGAACAGGGCGGCGCCAGCGCGACGGCGAGTCACACGCTCACTCGGCTACTCGGCCAGGAAGCGCTGCTCGACGTAGGCCCGCGCCGCGGCGAAGTGCTCGGCGGCCGCGCTCCAGTCGACCGGCTCCGCCTTGAGCTGGGTCGGGATCCAGGGCGCGCGCGGCAGGCCGTCGCGGAGCGGGATCTGGACCGAGCGCGAGGCGGCGAGGGCCTCCTCGATCTCGGGCCGGAGCAGCCAGTCGATCAGCGCCTTGCCCTCGGCGGTGTGGGGCGCGCCCTTCATGAGCGCCAGCGCGTTGGGGATCAGGAGCGTCCCCCGCTCGTCGGGGCCCTGGTCGGGGAACACGACCGCGACCGGCTTGCCGGCTTGGATCGCGAGGTTGGCGTCGTCGGTGTCGGTCCAGCCGAAGGCCAGCTCCCCCGCGGCGACCCGGTCCTTGACGTCGGCGTTGCCCGCGCAGACCACGACCCCGTTGGCCTTGAGCCGCTCGAACCAGGCCGTCGCCTGCTCCGCGCCGTCGCGGGCGAACCAGGCCGCGACGTGCGTCGCGGTCGTGCCATAGAGGGGCTTGGCGATCCCAACCTGACCCTTCCACTTGGGGTCGAGCAGGGCCGCGACCGAGGTCGGGCGCTGGTCGGCGGGCACGCGCTCGGTGTTGACGATCAGGACCCGGGCCCGCGCCGCGAAGCCGGTCCAGAGCTTGCCCGGGTCGCGGGCCCAGTCCGGCAGCCCCTCGGCCGAGGGGCTCTGGTAGGGCTGGAGCGCGTCCGCCTGGGCCAGGCGGATCGTCTGGCTGACCTCGTTGTTCCAGAACACGTCGCAGCGGGGGCGCGCCCGCTCGGCCAGGAGCGCCTCGACCAGGCCGGTCGTCTTGGTCGCCTCGCTGTCGTACTTGGCGCGGACCGCGATCCCCGTCTCCTGGGTGAAGCGCTCCAGGATCGGCTGCGCGAAGAGCCGGTCGAGGGACACGTAGACCACGACCTCGCGCGCGGGCGCCGCGTCGCCGCCGCCGCGGAGCAGGGACCAGGCTCCCCACAGGAGCCAGGGCGCGAGCAGGAGGGCGACCCACAAGGGCGAACCACGCTTCATGAGGTGCTCCCGGCCAAGAGCGGCTCGACCGCGGCCCACACCGCCGCCGCGACCGCTTCGGCTGGCTGTGACGCGTCGATCGCCACGAAGCAGGGCGTCTCGGCGGCCAGGGCTTGGAAGTTCTCGCGCACCGCCCGCTGGCGGTCCTCGCGCTCGAAGGCGTCGCCGGCGCCGCGCCGCTCGACGCGCGCCAGGCCGGCTTCGACGGGGAGGTCCAGCCAGAGCACGGCGTCGGGCAGGGGCGCCCACTCGCTGTGGAGCGCGACCACGTCGGCGGGGCTCAGGCCCAGCTCGGGCCGGGTCGGCTGGTAGGCCGCGGTCGAGAAGTAGTAGCGGTCCTGGATCACGACCTCGCCCTGCGCGAGGGCGGGGCGCACGTTGGTCTCGACGTTGGTCCGCCGGTCCCTCAGGAAGAGGTCCAGCTCCTCCTGCGCGCCGAGGGGCGGCCCGTGGCGCGCGCGCTGGCGGATCTCGCGCCCCGCCGGTCCGTCGGTCGGCTCGACCAGGCGGCGCACGACCCGACCCAGCCCCTCCAGGCGGGCGGCCAGCGTCTCGACCTGCGTCGACTTGCCGGCGCCGTCGATCCCCTCGAACACGAGGAACAAGCTCATGGCGGCGGATTGTAGGGGCAGAAGGGCTTCAGGAAGAGGACGGAGTCGGCCTGGGGGCGAGGATCTCCCTCGCCCGGGGTCCGGCGCGCCGGGGCTGGTAGGGTCCGCGCGTGAGCGAGGACCCCGCTGCCGCCTCGACCGACGAGCCCCCGCACCGACCGCTGCGGGCGCTGGCGCTCGTGCTCGGGGCCAGCTTCTCCTTCGCGACCCTCTCGGCGGCGATCAAGGCCTGCGCCGCCGAGACCGGCGTCTCGGCGCCGATCCTCTCGCGCGGGGTGTTCGGGCTGCTCTGCTGCGCGCTGGTCCTGCGCCTGCGCGGTGTGAGCCTCCGCCCGCGCGCGGGCAAGGCGCTCGCGGTCCGCTGCCTGAGCGGCGTCGCGGCCATGTATTGCTACTACTGGGCCTACACCCGCGGCGGGACCGACCTCCCCAGCGCGGTGGTGCTGCTCAAGACGGCGCCGGTGTGGGTCGCCTTGATCGCGCCCTTCGCCCTGGGCGAGTCCCTGCGCGCGCGGATCGTGTTCGCGCTCGGGCTGGGGCTGGTCGGCGTCGGGCTGCGCTACGGCGTCTCGCTCCAGGGGGAGCAGGCGGGGCTGGCCGCCAGCCTGGCGGCTGGCTTCCTGGCCGCGATCGCCTACGTCTCGCTGCGGGCGCTGGGCAAGAAGGACGACCCCCTGGTCGTGGTGACCTGGTTCTCGGCCTTCCTGATCGTGGCGACCCTGCCGGGGGTGGCCCTCGAGGCGCGCGCGCCGCTCGGCGAGTGGACGCCGCGCGCCTGGGGCCTGCTGGCCCTGATCGGGCTCCTGGGCACGGCGGGCCAGCTCTTCCTGACCGCGGCCTACCGCGACGGCAAGGCCGCGGCGGTCACGATCGGCGGTCTGGGTGAGGTCGGGATCGCGCTGGCCTACTCGGTCCTGCTCTTCCAGCAGACGCCGAGCGCCGGCGCGCTCCTCGGCGGCGGGCTGGCCCTGGCCGCCGGCGTGCTCGCCAACGCCCCCGCTCGCGGCGGGGGCGCTGACGAGGAGTCAGGCTAGGGGAGCTTGGCCTCGACCTTGCCTTCCTTGTTGAACAGGAACACGAAGGGCTTGTCCTGCTTCTTGGTCACCGTCGCCGCGTAGCGGACCTTGCTCTCGGCGTCGTAGAGGTAGAGGCTCGGCGAGCCCTTGTGGATCCCGACGATCGCCTGCGGCTTGCCCGCGGCGGTGATGCTGCTCAGCTTGGCGCCGGTCGCGTCGTCGAGGGTCCAGATCGCGCGGGGCTTGGTGTCGGCGTCGAACATGGTGATCGAGGGACCCTTGTCGCCGACGCGCAGCACGATCCGGGTCTTGCCGGCCTTGTCCACGATCTGGATCCGGCTGGCTTTGATGTCCTGCGCGGCCGGCGCGGCGTAGGCCGGGCTGAGGAGCTGGGTCGAGAGGGCCGCGAGGCAGGCGCCCAGTAGCAGGGCCAGCAGGGCGGCGCCGCGGCGCCAGCGGGCGTTCTGGGCTTCGAGGCGCTCGAGGCGGGCGAGGATCAGCGAGTCGTTCATTCAGGGCTTCCTTCCGGGTTGGGGTGAACACGTTGCCCGTCCTTTGGGACCACTGCAAGGTGACCCCGGGACGTAGCGGAGCGGGTGAGCTAGCTTGGCTCTCATGGACGAGGAAGTGCACGCCCTGATTCGCGCCGCGAACGCCAGCCCCGAGGACGCCGAGCTGGCCGAGCGCCTCGAGCGCGCGCTCCTGCGCGCGGGCGAGCAGGAGGCGCTGGCGCAGCGTTATGAAGTGGTCTTCCGCTGCGACGTGAGCGAGAGCCAGCTGACGCCCCAGGGTCAACACCACCTCTGCTCTCGCTGCCAGGAGCGGGTCTACCGTGTCCACAGCCAGGTCGAGCTCGAGAAGCGCGTCCGCTTGGGCCAGTGCGTCGAGGTCGAGCCCGAGGAGCTGCCCGCCGTCCTCGACCACCTGATCGAGTCGGAGCGCAGGGCCCTGCGCGCTGAGCGGGTGTGCGTCGTGCCGCGCTGGTCGCGCCAGCCCAAGACCCTGCGCCGCGGGCGCGCTCTGCCGCGGGTCGAACTGCCGCTCCCCCAAGAGCCTTCGCTCGAGGAGGCGCGGGCCCAGGCCGCCGAGCTGCGCGCGCAGGGGGCGGCCGAGCACGTGCTGCTCGTGCTCGACGTGCCGGGTGAGGGCGGCGGCTGGGTCGCGCGGGTCGAGGGCGCGCTGGACTTGGCTGGCACTCAGGAGCTGGAGTTCGTCGGCTCCGACGAGCACACCTCGGGCGTGGTGCGCGACGGGATCGTGCGACTGCGCGTTCGGCCTGGCAAGCGCCCGCCGAAGTGGCAGCGCGGCTCGATCGTGCTCGCCAACGAGCGGGTCATGTTGCGCGGGCGGGTGTCGATCAGCGACTAATGGACGCAGTCGATCCCGCGTTCAGAGGCCGACGGGCGTCCTGCGCTAGCGCCTCAGCTGAACGACTTACGACGTGACGGAGGCGGAATCCCTCCGTGACGAGGTCATGACGCGCATTCCCGACCTTGTGTCTCGACGGAGCAAGGCGCTGTGCCTGACCTCCGGAGAGGGCGTCGCGGGCAAACCATCGCGCGCGCCGTGTCGGGTACTTGAGGCCAGGTTGGTCTCAGCACGGCAACCGCGCGTCCTCTCACACTTCACTGTCTGGCGGACGCTTGCGTCCGTTCGATCGGCAGCGGCCCAGTCGAGCCCTCTCCCTCGAGCGCTTGGCTGGGCCGTCGTCGTTTCCGCCTCAGAGATACTTGTCCTGCGACCAGCGCCCGCCGCAGGCGCGCACTCGAAGTGATCGCGGACCTCGGTGTGGACGACGTGGACCCACTCCAGCGACCCGTCGAGGACCTCGGTCCCGAGGTAGTCGATCGTGGGCGCGCCGCAGAGGTAGCAGGGGACCTCGAGGGCGCGCCGGACCTCCCCCTCGACGCGGTCGTCGATCCCGAGGCCCGGGCTGGGGAGGAGCGCGTTGAGCACGAGCAGGTGCGCGGCCGCTTCGCGCGGGATCCCGGCCGGGGTCGAAGGCAGCCGGCCGGCCGCCAGCTCGGCCTCGATCTCGGCCAGGGGCTTGCGCGCGAGGTGGGCCACCTGCGCGGGGCTCAAGAACTCCGGCAATGACCCCAGCGCGGCGCCTCCTACTTGGGGACGTAGATCAGCGCGCCCAGGGGCGGGAGCGTGAGCAGCACGCTCTGCTCGCGCCCGTGGCACGCCACCGCCTCGGGCGTGACCTCGACGTGCGCCACGCACTCGCTCCCGCCGAAGTCGCCGTGGTCGCTGTCGAAGAGCAGCGTGTAGGCCCCGGCGTGCGGGACGCCCAGGCGGTAGTCGAAGCGCGGGACCGGGGTCAGGTTGAGCACCACGACCGCGTGCGCGCCCTCCTCGCCCCAGCGCTCGAAGCTGAGGACCACGTTCTGGCGATCCTCGCAGTCGATCCAGGCGAAGCCGCCGGGCTCGTGGTCCTTGATCCACAGGGCGGGCGTGTCGCGGTAGACCTGGCCGAGGGCCTGAAGGAAGCGGGCCTGGCCCTGACCCTCGGGGGTCTCGCCGGTCTGCCACTCCAGCGCCCAGTCGTGGTTCCACTCGCGGTAGGTCGGCAGCTCGGTGCCCATGAACACCAGCTGCTTGCCGGGGCGCGCCCACTGGTAGCTCAGGAGCAGGCGCAGGTTGGCGCGCTGCTGCCAGGGGTCGCCGGGCATCTTGTTGAGCAGGGCGCCCTTACCGTGGACCACCTCGTCGTGGCTGAGCGGCATCACGAAGCGCTCGCTGTACTCGTAGAGCATCGCGAAGGTCAGCTCGTTGAGGTGGTGCCCGCGGTGGACGGGGTCACGCGCGAAGAAGCCGAGCGTGTCGTGCATCCAGCCCATGTTCCACTTGAAGTCGAAGCCCAGCCCGCCCTCGCTGGGCGGGGCCGAGACGCCGCCCCACGAGGTCGACTCCTCCGCGACGGTGAAGCAGCCGGGGTGGTCGCGCTTGATCAGCGTGTTGAGCTCGCGGAAGAACTCGATCGCCTCGAGGTTCTCGCGCCCGCCGAACTGGTTGGGGATCCACTGCCCCTCTTCGCGGCTGTAGTCGAGGTAGAGCATCGAGGCCACGGCGTCGACGCGCAGGCCGTCGATATGGAAGGCCTCGAGCCAGTAGAGCGCGTTGGCGAGCAGGAAGTTGCGCACCTCGTTGCGCCCCAGGTTGAACACGAAGGTGCCCCAGTCGGGGTGCTCGCCTCGGCGCGGGTCGAGGTGCTCGTAGAGGGCCGTCCCGTCGAAGCGGCCCAGGCAGGCCTCGTCCTTGGGGAAGTGAGCCGGGACCCAGTCCAGGATCACGCCGATCCCCGCCTGGTGCAGCTCGTCGATCAGGAAGCGCAGGTCGTCGGGCTCGCCGTAGCGCGAGGTCGGCGCGTAGAAGCTGCTGACCTGGTAGCCCCAGGAGCCAAAGAAGGGGTGCTCGGTCAGGGGCAAGAGCTCGAGGTGCGTGAACCCGTAGCGCTGGCAGTGCTCGACGAGGCGCGGGGCGAGCTCGCGGTAGGTCAGGAAGGGCGTGCCCTCGCGCTGCCAGGAGCCGAGGTGTAGCTCGTAGATCGAGACCGGGCTGCGGCGCAGGTCGGTGCCGTCGCGCTGCTCGAGCCACGCGGCGTCGTTCCAGGTGTGCCCGACGGGGCCGGCGATCCGCGAGGCGGTGTTGGGCGGGTGCTCGGCCCAGCGCGCGAAGGGGTCGCTCTTGAGCTTCAGCTCGCCGTAGGCCGTCTTGATCTCGAACTTGTAGAGCTGGCCGACCTCGGCCTGGGGCACGAAGAGCTCCCAGCAGCCCGTGGCGCCCAGGGCGCGCATGGGGTGGCGCCGCCCGTCCCAGCGGTTCCAGTCGCCGACGACGCTCACGCGCCGGGCCGCGGGGGCCCACACGGCGAAGCGCACGCCGACCGCGCCTTCGTGCTCGATCAGGTGCGCGCCCATGATGTCCCACAGCCGCTCGTGGCGGCCTTCGCCGATCAGGTGCGCGTCGAGGTCACCGAGGGTCGGCGGGAAGCGGTAGGGGTCGTCGGCCTCCTGCGGCTCGCCCTCGGGCAAGGTGAAGCGCAGCCGGTAGCGCAGCGGGAGCTTGGTCTCCGGCAGGTAGAGCGCGAAGAGCCCGTCGCCGAGGGGCTCGAGGGGGTGCTCCTCGCCGTCCGCGAGCAGGCACTCGACCGCGATCGCGCGGGGGTGGTAGCTGCGGACCACGACCCCCTCGGGGTCGTTGGGACAAGGGTGCGCACCCAACACGCTGTGCGGGTCGGGGTGCTCCACCGAGAGCAGGCGGAGCCGGTCGCGCGACTCGGGCTCGAGCTGTGGTTTCAGCATGACGGTCGACATAAGGCCACCTCTGGGGGCGCATTTCCACCCAGGGGTGTGAGGCAAGTCACCGGGCCTTCCGGACCCAGCGGGAGGGGCGCTGTCGCTAAGGGCTTGCGAGCGATCGACTTGGCGCGGCTGGGCCGTGCTGGGATTGGCTTTCGGTAAAGGCCGTGAGCGCGGCCGGAGGTCTCTCCGGGGCTGTTGGAGGTCGCCCCTGGGTTCACCCGATCTCCGGTTACGCTCCCGCGACGGTCCGAGCCGCCCCCACCGTCCCTGGGCGGTGTGCTCGGAGGAGACATGGGCTTAGCGCTGCAGGAAGCTGACGAGGAAACGCAGAAGGAGGAGGGCGAGGGCTACCGACCGGCCTCCTCGCTCCGCCACGAGGCGCAGCTGCTGGTTCGCCTGGCCGTGCCCGTCGCGATCGCGCGGGTGTCCATGCTGGCCATGGGGCTCGTCGACACCTTCATGGTCGGCAAGCTGGGCAAGATCCAGCTCGCGGCCGTGGCCCTGGCCGACGCCTGCTTCTTCACCCTGATCGTGATGGCGATCGGGCTGATCCAGTCCCTGGACCCCCTGGTCAGCCAGGCCCACGGGGCGGGCGACCCCAAGCGCTGCACGGCGGCGCACCACGCGGGGATCCGGATCGCCATGGCCCTGGCCCTGCCCCTGGCCCTGGCCGTGCTCTCGCTGCAGCCCTTGCTGAGCGTGCTGGGGGGCCAGAACCCGGACGTGGTCCGCTCGGCGGCGCTCTACCTGGCGCCGGTGGCGCTGGGGGTCCCCGCGCAGCTCTTCTACGTGGCTCACGTGAGCTTCGTGCAGGGGCTGGGCGACACGCGGCCGGCCATGATCGTGGCGATCGTGGCCAACGTCCTGAACGTGTTCCTCGACTACGCGCTGATCTTCGGCCACTGGGGCTTCCCTGCCCTGGGCGTCGCCGGCGCGGGGGCGGCCTCGGCGGGCTCGCGCTGGTTCATGTGCTTCCTGCTCTGGGCCTGGGTCCGGCGCCACCCGCGCTACGCCCGCTACCAGGGGCGCCCCGGCGTGCCTTGGCCCCTGATCAACAAGGCGCTCCGGCTGGGGACGCCGATCGGCCTGGCCCACGGGGCCGAGGTGGGGGCCTTCTCGCTGGCCTCGGTGTTCATGGGCTGGCTGAGCGTGGAGGCGCTGGCGGCCCACCAGATCACGATCAAGATGGCGGCCACGAGCTTCATGCTGGCCGTGGCGCTGGGGATCGCGACCTCGATCCGCGTCGGGAACGGGATCGGCGCGGGTCGGCCTCAGGACGCCCAGCGCTCGGCCTGGGTCGGAGTGGTGCTCGGGCTGTGCGTGATGGCTCTGACCGGGCTCGCCTTCCTCCTCGGGGGAGCGGCGATCACCGGCGCGTTCACCGACGACGCGGGCGTGATCGCGGTCGGGGCCGGCTTGTTCGCCGTCGCGGCGGCCTTCCAGCTCAGCGACGGGGTCCAGGCGGTCGCCGCCGGGGCCCTGCGCGGGGCGGGCAACACCCTCGAGGCCATGGCAGCGCAGATCTTCGCCCACTGGGCGATCGGGATCCCCGTCGGCTACCTGCTCGCCTTCCGCTTCGGCTGGGGCCCGACGGGAGTGTGGTGGGCCTTGGCCCTCGGCTTGACCGCCGCGGCCGGGCTCCTGCTCTGGCGAATGCGCAAGATCCACGGGGTCGTGGCCCTCGAGGACTGATCGCGAGCGGACTCCGCGCGCCATCCCTTCCTGGGCGCTCCCGGGAGTCGTCCGGAAGGGACGGAAGCGCGCGGGGGGCTCGCGGGGCTGGTCCGGGAATGAAACTTGACGACTTCCGTGCCAGCCCCGGCGCACTGGGCGCCGAGCCGCAAGGGGTTGGGGCGAACCCAAGTTCCATCCCTGCCGAGCGCCCGGGGCTGTCGGTGGCGCCCAGTAGTTTCCATCGCTGTCGCCTGAGCCAGGGCCTTGCCCCCTCGGACGACGCAACACACTGAAAACAGATGGGTTGCGCTGCCCACTGTTGAGACCCCGTTCCTTTGTTCAGGGGGATCCAAAGAGCAGCCGCAACTCAGGGCTAGAGGAACACGCCCGGACCGATCCGGGCGAAGGGGAAACTGTGTCTAGCGACAACACTCAAAACAGCGATACGACTACCGAGACGACCTCCGAGACGACTTCTCAGGCGACCGCGGTCGCTACCCCCGCCGCGCTCAGCGCCGCGCAGAGCCGCGCCCACGCCGCGACCGGGACCTTCATGGTCGTGCGCCGCAACGGCGACGTGGTGCCCTTCGAGGCGGCCCGGATCGAGCGCGCGCTGAAGAAGGCCTTCCTGGCCGTCGAGGGCGACGAGGCCGCTTCCTCGAGCCGCGTGCACACCCTCGCGATCCAGCTGACCGAGCAGGTCGTCCACGCCCTGCGTCGTCGCCTCTCGCGCGGCGGCATGGTCCACATCGAGGACATTCAGGACCAGGTCGAGCTGGCCCTGATGCGCGCCAGCGAGCACAAGGTCGCCCGCGCCTACGTCCTCTACCGCGAGCGCCAGAAGGCCAAGCGGGCCGAGGCCGGCGAGCCGAACCACGCCGAGGCCAAGCCGCCCACGATCCACGTCCTCGGTGAGGACGGCGTCCGCCGCGAGCTCTCGGGCGGCGACCTGCGCAACACGATCCTCTTCGCCTGCGAGGGGCTCGAGGACGTCGACGCCCGCGCGGTGTTCGAGGAGACCACCAAGGCGATCTTCGACGGGATCACCCAGAGGGAGCTCGACGAGGCCCTCGTCATGAGCGCCCGGGCCCTGGTCGAGCGCGAGCCCAACTACACCTACGTCGCCGCCCGCCTGCTGCTGCAGGCCCTGCGCCGCGAGGCCATGACGGCCGCCATGGGCCGCGTCGAGCTGAGCGACACGACCTACGCCGACTACTTCCCCGCCTACATTCGCAAGGGCATCGAGATCGGCCTGCTCGACCCGCGCCTGGCCGAGTTCGACCTGCCCCGGATGAGCGCCGCGATCGAGACCGCCCGCGATCTGCAGTTCACCTACCTCGGCCTGCAGACCCTCTACGACCGCTACCTCCTCCACCACGACGAGGTCCGCTTCGAGCTGCCCCAGGCGATGCTGATGCGCGTCGCCATGGGCCTGGCCGTGAGCGAGATCGATCGTGAGGAGCGGGCGCTCGAGTTCTACGGCGTGCTGAGCCGCTTCGAGTTCATGTGCTCGACCCCGACCCTGTTCAACTCGGGCACCACCCGCCCGCAGCTGAGCAGCTGCTTCCTGACCACGATCCCCGACGACCTCGAGGGGATCTTCGGCGGGATCCGCGACAACGCCATGCTGGCCAAGTTCTCCGGCGGTCTGGGTAACGACTGGACCCGCGTCCGCGGCATGGGCGCCCGGATCAAGGGCACCAACGGCCGCAGCCAGGGCGTGGTCCCCTTCATGAAGGTCGCCAACGACACGGCGGTCGCGGTCAACCAGGGCGGCAAGCGCAAGGGCGCCGTCTGCGCCTACCTCGAGACCTGGCACATCGACATCGAGGAGTTCCTCGAGCTGCGCAAGAACACCGGCGACGACCGTCGCCGCACCCACGACATGAACACGGCGAACTGGATCCCCGATCTGTTCATGAAGCGCGTGCACGAGAACCAGGACTGGACCCTGTTCTCGCCCGACGAGGCGCCCGACCTGCACGAGGTCTACGGCAAGGCCTTCGAGGAGGCCTACCTCCGCTACGAGGCCAAGGCTCGCGCTGGCGAGATGCGCGTCACCAAGACGACGAAGGCCGTCGACCTGTGGCGCAAGATCCTCTCGATGCTCTTCGAGACCGGGCACCCTTGGATCACCTTCAAGGACCCCTGCAACGTGCGCTCGCCCCAGGGCCACGTGGGCGTCGTCCACAGCAGCAACCTCTGCACCGAGATCACGCTCAACACCTCGGATCGCGAGATCGCGGTGTGCAACCTGGGCTCGGTCAACCTCGTCGCGCACATCACCCCCGAGGGTGAGTTCGACGTCGAGAAGATCGAGCGCACGGTCGGCACGGCCATGCGGATGCTCGACAACGTGATCGACATCAACCTCTACACGGTGCCGGCGGCCCGCCGCAGCAACCTGCGCCACCGTCCGGTCGGCCTGGGCCTGATGGGCTTCCAGGACGCGCTCTTCAAGCTGCGCCTGCCCTACTGCAGCGAGGGCGCGGTCGAGTTCGCGGACAAGGCCATGGAGGTGATCAGCTACTACGCGATCCTGGGGTCGAGCAAGCTGGCCGAGGAGCGGGGCAACTACGCCTCCTTCGCGGGGTCGCTCTGGAGCCGCGGGATCCTCCCGATCGACAGCCTGGACCTGCTCGGCAAGGAGCGGGGTGGCTACCTCGACGTGGACCGCACCCAGCGCCTGGACTGGAACGCGCTCCGCGAGCGGGTCAAGACCTACGGGATGCGCAACAGCAACTGCATGGCGATCGCGCCGACCGCTACGATCGCCAACATCACCGGCGTCAGCCAGTCGATCGAGCCGATCTACAAGAACCTGTTCGCCAAGTCGAACCTCTCGGGTGAGTTCACGGTCGTGAACCACTACCTGGTCAACGACCTCAAGGCGCTCGGCCTGTGGGACGAGGTCATGGTCCACGACCTGAAGTACTTCGACGGCGGCGTGCAGCAGATCGACCGGATCCCGGTCGAGCTGCGCGAGCTCTACACCACGGCCTTCGAGCTCGACCCGAGCTGGCTGGTCCTGGCCGCGAGCCGGCGTCAGAAGTGGATCGACCAGGCCCAGTCGCTCAACCTCTACATGGCGGAGCCCTCGGGCCGCAAGCTGGACGAGCTCTACAAGCTGGCTTGGACCTCGGGCCTGAAGACGACCTATTACCTGCGCGCGCTCGGCGCGAGCCACGCGGAGAAGTCGACGATCTCGACCGGTCGCCTGAACGCGGTGAGCAGCGGGCCCAAGATGTGCTCGATCACCGACCCCGACTGTGAGGCCTGCCAGTAGGGAAGCCTGCCGGCAGGCAGGCTCGGCGAGGGGTCGCCCAGCGGCCCCTCGCGCTCGCCTCGTGACCTGCGATCGCTGGCTGGCGATCGCCGACTCCGCTACTCCGACTCGTTACTCCGAATCCAACACTGTCCTTAAGAACTTAGAGAGGTAGACCATGCTGAGCTGGGACGACACGCCGGTTTCCAAGGCTTCCAACACTGCTTCCACCACGACGCAGCCCGCTTCCACCCCCACCCCGGCTGCCGAGGCGCCCGCTCAGGGCGGGACCGCGACCGCGGTCAAGGAGCGTCCCGCCGCCAAGGCCGCGCCCGCCAAGCACGTGGCTCCGGACAAGCGCGCCGGCGCGACCGGCCTCGAGGAGGTCGAGTTCGGCGCCAAGCGGATCAACGTCGACGAGAAGGCGATCATCAACTGCCGCGCCGACCTGAACCAGCTCGTGCCCTTCAAGTACAACTGGGCTTGGGAGAAGTATCTCACCGGCTGCGCCAACCACTGGATGCCGCAAGAGATCAACATGACGGCCGATATCGCGCTGTGGCGCGATCCCAAGGGCCTGAGCGAGGAGGAGCGCCGGATCATCAAGCGCAACCTCGGCTTCTTCTCGACGGCCGACTCGCTGGTGGCCAACAACATCGTGCTGGCGGTCTACCGCCACATCACCAACCCCGAGTGCCGGCAGTACCTGCTCCGCCAGGCCTTCGAGGAGGCGGTGCACACCCACGCCTACCAGTACGTGATCGAGAGCCTGGGCCTGGACGAGGCCGAGGTGTTCAACATGTATCGTGAAGTCCCCTCGATCCACGAGAAGGCAGCCTTCGAGCTCCAGTTCACCGAGGAGCTGGCGGACCCCAACTTCCACACCGGCACGCCCGCCACCGATCAGCGCCTGCTGCGCAACCTGATCGGCTTCTACGTGATCATGGAGGGGCTCTTCTTCTACGTCGGCTTCGTGCAGATGCTCTCGCTGGGCCGGCGGAACAAGATGGTCGGGGCCGCGGAGCAGTTCCAGTACATCCTTCGGGACGAGAGCCAGCACTGCAACTTCGGCATCGACGTGATCAACACGATCCGCCAGGAGAACCCGCACCTCTGGACGCCCGAGTTCCAGCAGGAGATCAAGGACCTGATCATGCAGGGCGTCGAGCTCGAGCATCAGTACGCGGTCGACACCATGCCGCGCGGCGTGCTGGGTCTGAACTCGGACATGTTCGCGGAGTACCTCCGCTACGTGGCCAACCGTCGCGCCAACCAGATCGGCCTGGGCGACCTCTACGAGCGCGCCAGCAACCCCTTCCCCTGGATGAGCGAGATGCTGGACCTCAACAAGGAGCGCAACTTCTTCGAGACCCGCGTGATCGAGTATCAGGTCGGCGGCGCGCTCAAGTGGGACTAGCTCCACGGTCCTGAGCCGGGAGAGCGAAGGGGGGCGCTTCGGCGCCCTTCTTTGCGTGTGTGGGTTGGATCCGAGCGGGGTGGCGGCGCCAGGCTCTCCTCCATGGGCGGGCCAGCTCGAGCCGGCGCTGTCCCTGGGCGGCTAAGGCAGCGAGGGCGACGCGGGAGCGCTTCGGCGTGGCGACTTAGAAGGAAAGTAGGAATCGAGGAACAAAGGAAAGATGTCGGCCTCGATTGCCGCGACCTGGCAGCACTGCGGCCTTCCTGCCTTCCTCTGTTCCTGCTTTCCTTCTCATCCGACCACTCCGCGCGCTCTCGCACTCAGCGACAGCTTCAGCCTATTCCTTGCCGTAGAAGTTGGCGTCCGGGAAGAGGCGCCTAAAGCCCCCCGCCTGCAGCAGCTCCTGGACGGGGCGCATCTCCTCGGAGTCGCTCACGAAGCCGTCGTGGAGGAGCACGCCCTCGGGCGCCAGGCGGCTGGCCACGTTGCGCCAGGCGGTCCGGAGGGACTCGCCCCGGAAGTAGCCGAGCAGGTTGCGGCAGGAGACCAGGTGGAAGGGCCCCTCGGGCAGCTCGCCGGTCAGGACGTCGCCCTGGCTGAAGGTGCACAGGGAGCGGACCTCGTCCGAGACGCGGTGACGCTCGCTCTCGGCGTCCCACTCGAAGAACACGTCGGCGCCCGGCAGCTCGAGGTCGCGCCAGTGCGGGACCAGGGTCCCCGAGCGGGCGCGCTCGAGGTAGCTCTCTTGCCGGTCGACGCCGGTCACCTCGACCTCGCGGCGGGCGCGGAGGCCGGCGATCGCGAGCGAGAAGGGCTCCTTGCCGGTCGAGCAGGGGATCGAGAGGATCCGCGTCGGGGAGGGCAGGCGCGCGAGGACCTCGTCGAGGCGGCCGAAGTCCGCCGCGCCCTCGCCGGCCCACATCATGCGGGTCTCGCCCGTGAGCAGGTTGGAGAGCGTCTGCTCCCACACGCTCATCTCTGCCCAGGTCGAGCGGTCGACCCAGGAGCGGCCGCGCTCGCCGTGGCTGGCCTTGCTCCCGTCCTGACGGAAGGTCTCCACGCGCTCGCCGTCGGCGAGGCGAGCGCGGTAGTCGTCGACGTCGGCGCTGGCCGCCAGCACGGCCTTCAGCTCGGTCACGTAGCGCGAGCCTGGGTCGAGGTCCCGCGAGACCTCGTCCACGAAGGCCGCGATCGACTCGAGCGTGGCCTCCCCGCGCTCGGTGTTCCAGCGAAAGCTCTCGCTCATGGCGCCTCCTCGACGCCAGGAGCTTACGGGAAGTCCCGCTCCGGTTCGCCCCAGGCCTGCTCAGCGCCTCTCTCTGTCGCTGGGTAAGGTTCACGGGTCGCCAGAACCCCACTCCGAGCGATAGAGTTGAGGGTTGGAGCGCCGATTGGGAAACGTCGTCAAGATCTGGACCGACGGGTCGTGCCTGGGCAACCCCGGACCCGGGGGCTGGGGCGCGCTCTTGACCTTCGGCGAGCACGAGCGCGAGCTGAGCGGCGGCGAGGCGGACACGACCAACAACCGCATGGAGCTCATGGCGGCGATCGTCGCCCTCGAGACCCTCAAGCGACCGTGCACGGTCGAGCTCTGGTCCGACTCCAAGTACGTCGTGACGGGGATCACCCAGTGGATCCACGGCTGGAAGAAGAAGAACTGGAAGAAGGTCAAGAACCGTGACCTCTGGGAGCGCCTCGACGAGGCCCGCTCCCCGCACCACGTGACCTGGCACTGGGTCAAGGGCCACGCCGGCGACGAGAACAACGAGCGGGTCGACCGCCTCGCGGTCCGCGAGGCCGAGCAGCAGAAGGCGGGCGGCTAGTGTCGTTCACCGGCGACGTCCGCAGCATGGCCCTCGAGGAGGTGTTCGGCTTCCTCAGTCAGAACGGTCTGACGGGCTCGCTCGCGGTCCAGTCCGGTGACGAGGTCAGCCTCCGGCTTTACTTCAGCGAAGGCAGCCTGTTCTTCCCCGATCGCTCGCGGCGCGGGACCTATCACCTCGGCAAGATCCTCCGCCACACCGGCGTCCTCTCGCGGGAGGGCCTCGCGGGCTACCTGAGCGACCTCAGCGCCCGCAAGAAGCAGCTCGCCGACGACGACTCGCCGGGCGTCCAGCAAGCCAAGCAAATGCAGTTCACGGAGGAGATCCACGACCTCTTCCTGTGGGGCGACGCGCGCTTCGAGTTCAAGCCCGGGCCCTGGCCGGCCCGAGTCCAGGCCGACCACAAGGCCGGCCGCGGGCTGCAGCTCGTCGTCTCCTCCCTGCTCATGGACGTCGCTCGCCGCGTGGACGAGCGGCGCCGGATCCGCGCCAGCCTCCCCTCCAGCCGGCTCGTGCTGCGCACGGAGGAGGGCCGCGCCGAGGCGGTCCTGAGCGGCCTGAAGGAGGCGGGGATCGAGGTCTCCAGCGACCCCTTCGACGGCGAGGTGGACCTCGACCAGCTCCTCGCCGACTGGGGCGCGCCGCACCACGAGGCCCTCAGCGCGGTCGGCCTCCTGCTCGAGGCCGGGGTGCTCGCCCCGCTCCCGCTCGAGGAGGCCCGCGAGCGCCTGCGCGAGCGCATGGGGCAGCCCGACTACCTGGCCCTCGAGCGTCTGCTCGGGCACTGGGCCGAGCTGCGCGCAGGGGGCGAGCGCTTCGGCCTGGACGTCGAGCAAGAGCTGATCACCTCGCCCGCCTTCACTCAGGGGCCCGAGGGAGCGATCCGCTTCCGACTGAGCGGGCCGCGGGTGTTCACGCTCCTGCGCGTCCTGCTCTCGCTCCAGTCCTCCTTCACCCTGCGCGTGTTCCACCGCGGCGAGACCAAGCGCGTCGACGCCCTGCCCGGCGAGGTGTCGCTGAGCGTGGGAGAGCGGCGGGAGGCGCCTTGCGCGCCGCTGGTCGACTACCTCGTCCGGCAGGGGGCGCTCAAGAAGGAGGTCGGTCAGGCCTGGAAGGGGCACCCCCCCGAGGAGCGGCCCAGCCTGCGCTCCCTCGTCAGCCAGGGGCAGTTCGACGCGGCGCAGCGGGCGAAGCTGGTCGACGAGCTGGCCGAGCTCGCCTTCTGGGGCCGCGCCGACGTCGAGCTGCGCAACCGCTGCCAGCCGGGCAACGAGGCCGAGCGCTTGCTCGTGCTCCCCCTCGACGACGAGGTCCGCGGCAAGATCAGCGAGGGCCTCGAGGAGTGGGCGGGGGTGTTCGAGCTCGTCCCGGGCGAAGAGGCGCTCTACGTGCCCAAGAAGGCGTTCAAGGAGGGCGACCCCGCCGGGCGCTTCTTCCAGCGCTTCGGGGTCGAGGCCAACGTCGGCGAGCTCCGCCGCCGCGCCCAGACGACCGAGCTCGAGTTCGTGCGCTTCGTGCAGCAGGGGCTGCGCCGCGGCTACATCCAGCCGGCGTCCATGGTCGTGCTCTCCGAGCACCTCGCCGACGCCAAGGCCGCCGGCAACGACGTGCAGAGCTACCGGCTGGCCCTCGCGGGTCAATGCTTCGGCTACCCAGGCTTCCCGAAGCTGGTCGCAGAGCTCGGGCGCCGGACCGACCTCCCCAGCCCCTTCCCCGGGCTCGAAGGCGACCTCGACGGCACCGGGCTGGGCGCGGTGCTGCAGGCCCTGCGCAACCACCGCCGCACCGGGAGCCTGGTCGTGCGCGCGGGGCGCCGCGAGGAGCGGCTGCACTTCCACCGCGGGGACGCCTTCCTGCTCAAGATCGAGGGCGGCGAGGACGACGCCTTCGTGGCCTTCTTCCTCGACGACGACGAGGGCGGCGGACTCTTCGGAGACGACGACGACGACGAGGAGGGCGGCGGCGAGGCCAGCGAGGAGCTGGTCGAGGGGCTCAAGGCCTCCTTCCTGGACGTGCTCCTCTGGGACGGCTCGACCTTCGCCTGGTTCCCCAACTCGCTCCCCGACGAGTTCTACGCGCCCGGCAAGAGCTCGACCAAGGTCGCGCTCAACACCGACGTGTTCCTGCTCGAGGCGATCCAGACCATGGCCGCCTGGGAGGACGTGGCCGAGGTGATCGGCGGCGGGCGCTCGACCTTCGAGTTCACCTCGACCCAGGCCAAGATGGCCGCGATCCGCGATCGCGGTCACCCCGAGATCCTGACCCTGATCGACGGCCGGCTGACCTTCGACGACCTGGCGCGGATCTCGGGCGTCCCGCGCCTCGAGGTCGGCGAGGTCCTCGCCGACCTCGTCCGGGAGGACCTGCTGCGGGTCGACGTGGTCCCCGCAGACGAGGAGACGGCGCGCCTCGAGCAGGCCGACCTCCCCGACCCCGTCATGGACTGAGGCTCGGCCCTCAGGCCACCGCCACCAGCGAGCGCCCCGCCGTCAGCACCACGACGCCCGGGCTGGCGCACACCGGCGGCCCGAGCGGTCCGTAGCTGCCGAGCGGGAGCCGCCAGCGCCGCTTGCCGGCGGGGTCCAGGCCGAGGAGGTCGCCTCCGAGGGCCAGCACCAGCGCGCCCTCCGCGTCGATCAGGGGCGGGTGGCTGGCGCGCAGGCCGCGGCGGCGGAAGAGGGGCTCGCCCGTGGCGAGGTCGAAGGCCCGCAGGCCGTCGAGGGCGCTCAGGGCCACGCGCCCTCCCCCCGTGGCCGGCGCGGTGGCGTCGCCCACGGGCTGCTCCCAGCGCAGCTCGGGCGGCGCCAGGCAGCGCAGTCGCTGGCCTTCGCTCACCAGCCACAGACCCTCTCCGGCGTAGGCGACGTTCACCGCGCGCCCGCTCAGCTGCTCCTCGTGGCGCACGCCCCCCTCGCGGAGGCCCAGCCAGCGGACGCTCGTCTTGCGGGTCAGGTCGGCCCGCAGGGGCGAGGTCGTGGTCTCGGCCAGGAGCTCGTCTCCGAGGGTCAGGCGGCGTCGGCTCGCGCCCTGGAGGCGCGCGACCTGCCAGCGGGGCATGCCGCTCGCGTCCCAGCAGACCAGGCGGGTCCCCTCGATCGCGAACAGCGTCCCCTCGTTCGTGCGCAGGACCTCGATCCCAGGCGGCGCGCCGAGTTCGCTCAGGAGCGGGTCGAAGCAGCGCGGCTCGTCCTCGACCAGCAGCGGCGGGAGGTCGTTGGGCCAGGTGGGGTGGACCAGCGCGACCTCCCCTCGCGCGCTGACGCGGACCAGGCCCTCGGGCTCGCAGCGGATCCAGGAGCTCCCCTCGCTGCCGACGATCGGCTCGCCGACGGGCCGCCCCGGCAGCTCGACCCTCCAGCGCGCGACCCCTTGGCGGGGCCCGACGAAGGGTCCACAGCGCGCGCGCCTGGGCCCGCCGGCCTCGCAG
>CALDQK010000296.1 GCA_937911525.1 uncultured bacterium | reverse complement strand
AGCCGGCGGTGGCGCCCCAGCCTGCGACTCCGAGCGCGCCTGAGCCGGCGGAGGGCGCCGCGAAGGGCGAGGGCGTGCTGAAGCGACTCCTCAGCAGCGAGGACGCGGGCGCAAGCGCGGGGAGCGGGCGTCCTCGCGAGATCCACTTCGGCGAGGCGCCGCCCCCGAGCGCGGCGGAGGAGCCGGCGGAGTCCCAGGGTCCCCTGCACCTCCCTCCGAGCGAGAAGCGCGAGGCCCTCCTGGGTCGGCTCCTGGAGCGCCCTCGCTAGTGCCCCTCTCACTTTGGAACCAGGGGCGCCGAGGGACTCGAAGCGAGGCATTCGAGCCCTCCTCGTTGACTCCGCGAGAGGACTTCCGGCGGTCCTCCGCTTGCTCCAGGGTCCTGGAGCGAGCGTTGGCCGTTCGGGAGGCTCCGGTGTGGTGTCTCGCGGAGGCTGCGTGCGCGCGCTCGCCTGGCCGCAGCCTCCTCGCCCGCCCCCCGCTCGGGCGGAGGCTGCGGTCCGGGGCGAGGGTCGCTTGAGCTTCCCCCGCGGCGGGGCCGCCCCCGGCTGGAGCGGCGGTGTGCGCGGCGTGGCGCTCCTGAGCGCGCGCAGCGCCCTGCGCTCGTGGTTGGTCCGCGGAGCGGCCCTGCTGCTGATCGTGACGCCGCTCGTGCTCGGCCTGACCGTCAGCGGGGACATGAGCCCGACCGGTCGGCTGCGCGCCTTCCTCTCGCTCTCGACGAGCTTCGCGGGGTTCGTGCTCGCGCTGACGGCGGTGTTCCTCCCCACACGCCTCGCGCTGGACCTCGGCGCGGGGCGCCTGACCCAGACCGTGACCGGCCCCTTGCCGCGCCCCGCGCTGGTGCTCGGCTGGTGGCTGGGGACCAGCCTGGTGCTGGCGCTGCTGGTGTGCGCCGGCTACGCGGCGATCGGGGCGGGGAGCCGGATCTCGCTCGCCATGCTGAAGCCCGAGGCGCAGGCCGAGGCGCGGATCGTGCTCCGCGCGCGGCGCGTCTCCAAGGTCGTCCCGCCCGACCCCGAGATCTTCGCGCGGGCCGCTCAGGAGCAGCTGATCCAGATCGTGCGCGAGGGCCGCCTGCCGGCCGAGGTCGCGCCCGAGGAGGCGCTCGAGCGCCTGACCAAGGGCGCCGAGCTGCGCAGCCGCTCGATCCCGCGCGGCGGCAAGCGGGGCTGGGTGGTCGAGGACTTCGCGGGGGGCGGCGACACGGTCACGCTCCGCTTCCGCTTCGCCGCGGCCCGCGCCACCACGCCCCTGCCGGGCAAGGAGGGGGTGCCGCTCCGCCTCTACGTGGGCGGCGAGCGGGGCGTCGAGACGCGCGGGGTCTACGCGCCGATCCAGCGCCACGAGGTGGACTTCCCCGCCAGCCAGGTGCCCAGCGAGGGGACGCTCCGGATCGGGATCCAGAACCTCGCGGGCGAGGACGTGACCGTGATCCTCCCGCCCGAGGGCCCCGAGCTGCTCCACCCGGCGGGCGGCCTGACGGGCAACCTCGCCCGCGCGGCCTGGGTCGAGCTGAGCCGGCTGGCCTTCCTGGCCGCGGTCGGCGTCGCCGGCGCCGCCGTGCTCGACGCCAAGCTAGCCGCGCTGCTGGTGCTCTTCGTGCTCGCCCTCGGCTACGGACAAAGCTTCCTGAGCGAGGCGCTCCGCCCAGGCCTGTTCGGGGCGATCGACGCCTTCGTGCTGGCGCTCCTGCGCGCGGTGCTCTGGGTCCTGCCGGACCTGGGACGCGCCGAGCTCTCGGCCCTGCTGGGCGGCGGGGAGCTGGTCCCCGACGCCGCGCTCCGAGCGGGCTTGCTGGACGTGAGCGTGCGCGGCGGGCTGGCCCTGGGCGCCGGCGCGCTCGGGTTCCGGGCTCGGGAGCTGGGGGCCTGGCGGTGAGCGGGGCGGCGAAGGAAGGAGCGGAGGTGGCGAGCGGACCTCGTCCCGACGTGCAGTCGCGGACGAGCGACGCGCCGCCCCGCTCGCCGCGGGAGACGCAGCGGTGAGCGCGGAGGGACGCTGGCGCGGGGTGGCTCCGCTGGGGCTGGCGGCGCTCTGCTTCACGGGGCTGGTGTTCCTGCGCCCGCGGCTGCAGGAGCGTCAGGAGACGGCGGGGCTCGTGATCGAGGCCGCCGACACGCGCGGGCTCTCGGCCGACGTCGCGGTCCCGACCCTGGCCCTGGGCGCCTTCCGCGGGCTGGTCGTCGACTACCTCTGGATCCGCGTGATCGGCCTGCGCGAGCAGGGGCGGACCTACGAGGCGCGGACCCTGGCCGAGCAGATCTGTCGGCTCCAGCCGCGCCTGCCGGCGGTGTGGAGCTACCTGGCCAGCCACCTCAGCTACGACCTGACCGCCAGCGAGGACAGCCGCGAGCGGCGCTGGGTGTGGATCCGCAACGGGATCCAGCTCTTGCGCGACCAGGGCCTGCGCTACAACCCCGACTCGGCGGAGCTCTACTACACCCTCTCGCGGATCTACCAGGACAAGATCAACGCGACCTTTGACGAGTTCCACCAGTTCTTCAAGCTCTACTACGTGTCGACGGCGCGCCGGACCGGCGTGCACCGCTTCAGCGTCGAGGAGCTCGCCAGCGCGCCGCCGCTCGAGGTCCTCCGCGCCCAGGATCCCGCCGTGGAGCGGCTCTGGCAGCGGCTGGAGAAGCACGTCAACAAGACCCTGATCGCCCAGGAGATCCTGCTCGGCACCTTCGAGCAGGAGCGGATCGTCGAGGCCGAGCGCGCCAAGGGGAAGGAGCCGCCGCGGCAGGTCCTGCGCTGGCTGGAGTGGATCGAGCAGCCCGAGGGGCAGCGCCTGCTCAAGGCCTGCGCCGTGCTCTCGATCAAGAGCGAGCTGGGGATGAACCCCGAGGACATGCGCCGGGTCGACCAGGAGTGGGGACCCCTCGACTGGCAGAGCTCCTTCAGCGCGGCGGTCTACTGGGCGGCGCTGGGCGTCGAGGCCGCCCAGCGGACCAAGGACATCGCGCAGGAGACGCGCTGCCGGCGGGCGGCGACGCTGGCGCTCAAGTCCGCCATGCGCCGCGGGCGCGTGCGCTGGGTCATGGGGCGCCCGATCACGCTGCCCAACCTGGAGCTGATCCCGCGCCTCGACCGGATCTACCGCGAGGCGATCGTCGACGCCGAGGCCAAGCTCGACACCCTCAAGCGCCAGGACGACTTCGACCCGCAGGACTTCCGCGCCGCCTCGGCCTTCAAGACCAATCAGACCGAGGCCCGCAAGGACTTCCTGGTCGAGGCCGTGATCCTGCTCTCGGAGTACGGGCGTGACACCGAGGGCGCGCTCCTGCTCGGGGAGGCTCGCGCGGCCTACCCCGACGAGCCCAGCCTCCAGGTCCCCTACGACGAGTTCCTGCTCCAGACGGTCCTCGAGAAGGTCACCGACGCGGGCGCCATGGACACCCAGGACAGCACGGTCCAGGGGCTGCTCGGCCTCTGGCAGCGCGCCTTCCAGTGGCTGGGCCTCGGCGAGGAGGCGCGCTTCAAGACCTACGAGCGGCTGGCCCTGGCCCGCCAGCAGCGCTGGTC
>CALDQK010000295.1 GCA_937911525.1 uncultured bacterium | reverse complement strand
TTCGAGCCCGACAGCTTCGAGCTCTCGCCGCCCCCGGCGCGGCGCCCGCGGCCCCGGCGGCCAGCCAGGCCGGCCCCCAGCCGGCCCTCCTGCGTCCCTTCGCGCTCGAGGTGATCCACTTCGAGTGCCTGTTCTGGACCCAATACACGACGACCTGGTCGACCAAGGACCCGCCCCTGCGCAACCCGCGCCCGAGCGAGCGCCCCGGGCCGCTGGACTACTGGGACTCGACGCGGGCCCTGCTGCGCTTCCCCAACGCCGACCCCGACGTGTTCCACACCTTCAAGGCCGCGGACTCGCTGACCGACCCGCGCGACGACATCTTCCCCGCCAACGTGCAGGTCACCCTCGCCTTCCGCGAGCCCTCGCCCGCGGGGAGCTCGACCTTCCTCGCCGCGCCCGTCGACCCGGGCGACGAGGAGATCCGGGTCGAGGACCCCTCGCGCCTGCCGGCCAAGGGCTTCGTCTACGTCAACGAGGAGTGGATCGCCTACGAGGCGATCGAGGGGAGCACGCTCCAGGTCAGCCAACGCGGCGCCCGGAACACGCAGGCCCAGAAGCACGAGGGGAGCGAAGAGGTCTACGCGGGCCACACCTTCAGCGCGGTCCTCGAGGTGCCCGCCTGGCGTGAAGACCCCTCCGACGGGGCTGGGAGGCGACCGTGAGGCAGCGCCGCGCCTTCTCCTTGCTCGAAGTGATCGTGGCCCTGGGGGTGCTCTCGATCGGCGCGACCGCCGCCTTCGCGCTCCTGGTCGCCGCGGCGGCTGCCGGGCGTCGCGCCGAGCACGAGGTCAACGCGGCCCTGATCGCCGAGACGGTGCTCAACGAGAGCCACCTCGACCCCGGCGTGCAGGTCACCGACTACCCGGCGATCGACTCGGTGGATCCGCCCCCGGGCGTCGCCACACCGCCGCCCCAGCCGCAGGGACGCGAGAGCCGCTACCTGGTCATGGACGACCAGTGGTCGCGCTACCCCGACTACCGCTACGACCTGATCCTGACCCCCCTGCCGGGCCCCGATCCGAGCCAACCCTGGCACTTCCTGCTCGAGTGCCGTGTGCGCTGGTCCCAGAAGGGTCGTCGCCGCAGCGCGCTCTTCTCGACGGTCCGCCTGCGCACCCCGACCCACCTCTACCCGGCGCCGCAGCGCCAGTAGCGTGGACTCCGAGCTGCGACGCCGCCGGCGCGGCGGCGATCCGGGGGACCCCGAGGAGCGCGCCTACGAGCTGCGCCAGCGCTTGCGGGCCGGCGAGCTCGCCCAGGACCGGGTCCGCCTCGCCGCGCACGCGGGCGACGAGGGCGCCCGGGCGGCCTGGCCCGAGCTCGAGCTGCTCGAGGGGCACGAGAACTTCAACGGCTGGGTCGCGGCGCTCTGGTCCTGCGGGCGCGAGGCGGTCGTCCGGCTGGCGCTCGCCTACGAGCGAGAGCAGGGCCTCGAGGACGACCCGCGAGTGCTGGCCTGGCTGGCCGACCCCAGCGCCGAGCACGGCGACCGGCTGCGCGCCCGGGTCGAGCGCGGGGTGTGGATCCCTCCCAACGAACACGGGTCCCGCAGCGGCAGCTCACTCCGGGTCGCGCTGGCCCTCGACCCCAGCGAGGTCGCCGTCGTGCGGATCGAGCGCACCGGCTTCGACGAGGTCCCGACCACCCTCGAGCTGCGCTGCGACGCGACCCACGTGTTCGCGCACCACTACGCGGGCCTGCTTGCGCGCCGGCCTCTGGACGACCCGCTGCGCGCACGACTGCGCGCCGAGTGGGTCCCTTGGCTGCTCCAGTAGTTAGAGTCTCGCCGTGACGATCGGGCCCGACGACAAGACGGTTCAAATCCCGGAGGGGCAGGGACCCCAGGAAGACGACTTCCCCGACTTCGGCGATATCCCCGAGCAGATCGGGGACTTCTCGATCATTCGCGAGCTCGGCCAGGGCGGCATGGGCGTCGTCTACGAGGCCAAGAGCGAGCGCCTGGGGACCAACGTCGCGCTCAAGGTGATCGCCGAGAACGCCAAGGACTACGAGACGCAGCGCTTCCAGATCGAAGCCCGAGCGGCGGCGCGCCTGCGGCACGAGCACATCGTGCGGGTCCTCGAGCACCACCAGACCCGCGAGGGGCGCCACTACCTGGCCATGCAGCTGATCGAGGGCGAGGCCCTCGACGAGGCGATCGAGGCCGAGGGCCCGCTCGAGCCGGGCGAGGTGCTGCGAATGGGGATCGAGCTGGCCGACGCGCTCGCCTACGCCCACGAGAGCTCGGTCCTGCACCGCGACATCAAGCCCAGCAACGTGCTCCTCGACCGGGAGCGCCGCGCGTATCTGACCGACTTCGGCCTGGCCAAGGTGCTGGACTCGAGCACCTACTCGCTCACCAACACGGGCGACCTGGTCGGCACCCCCTGCTACATGTCCCCCGAGCAGGCCCGCGGAGATCGCCACCGCGTCGGCCCGCCGACCGACGTCTACGGACTGGGCGCGACGCTCTATCACGCCCTGACCGGCGCCCTGCCCTACTCGGGGTCCTCGATCACCGAGATCGTGCTGCGGATCGTCAGCCATGACCCCGAGCCGATCCGCAACCTGGCCCCCAACGTCCCGCCCGAGCTGGAGCGGATCGTGCTGCGCTGCATGGCCCGCGAGCCCAGCCAGCGCTTCGCCAGCGCCGGGGAGCTCGCGAGCGAGCTGCGACGCCTGCGCCGCAAGCTGGAGCCCGCCCCCCAGCGCCCCGCCACGCGGCGCTTCGAAGGTCCGGCGGACGAGCCCCTCACGCCCGCCGCTGACCCCGCCGCGGCGCCGGCACCTGCTCAGCCCGCGGAGCAGATCGGCCTCAAGCTGGCCGCGGTCGTGCTCCTGGCGGGGATCGTCGCGGGGCTGGCCTACGACCTCCTGCGGAGCGACTCCAGCGGACCGGCACCGGTCGCCTCGCCGACCGCCAGCAGCGTCCCGGTCGAGCAACCTCAGGGCGCCCCCGCGTGGCTGGCCTGGCGGGCCGCCCAGCGCGACACTCGCCTGCCCCGTGTGATCCCCTTCGCCCACTCGCTGAGCGAGGGCCTCGAGGAGGCCCGGGTCCGCAACGTGCCCCTCGTGGTCGTCATGATCGACTCGGTCCTGGGGGCCCTGCCGCCCTTCATGCACGAGGCCAGCACGGTCAGGACCCTGACCAACGACGCGGTCGTGGTCGCGCTCACGCGCGGGACGCACGCAGAGCAGGGCCAAGCCTGCCCCGTGTTCGGCTCGATCCGCTGCGCGACCCACCAGCGGATCGCCGACGAGGCGCCCCGGGTCTTGCCCTCGCTGGTCGTCCCCAGCGGCAGCAACCCCTTCCCGCCTTCGCTGACCTTCGTCGACCCTCGCAGCCAGCCTCCGGGCCTCCTCTCGCAGGGGACGATGCGACACGAGGACGAGAGCACGAGCAGCGGGATTCGCGCCCTGGCCCTCCACCAGCAGACCCTCGGCGCGCCGAGGATCGGCTGCGCCGACCTGGACCTCCTGGCGAGGCCCCTCGAGCAGCTCTCGGACCTGTCCGCCCTGGTCGCTGCGAGCCAGCTGGCCGGCAAGCACCTGACGCTCGCCGAGCCGATCGGCAGCTACCTCAAGACCCGCGTGGTGCGCCTGGCCGAGCAGAGTGCGCGGCAGCTCGAGAGCGCGCCCGCGGCTCAGCGGGCAGCGCTGCTGAAGCAGCTGCGCGAAGCCCTCGCGGCGGCGCCCGAGGCGCTCGCGAAGCTCCCCAGCGAGTAACCTCGAGCACGCCGCGGGGTATCAACCGCGATTGGAGCCCCAATGAGCGAGCGCGTCCGCTTCCCCGGCGCCGAAGCCGAGCTGGCCGGCCGAATCGACCACCCCCAAGGCCCCCCGCGTGGCTGGGCGCTCTTCGCGCACTGCTTCACCTGCGGCAAGGACCTGGCCGCCGCCCGCCGGATCGCCGACGCCCTGGCCCAGCGTGGCTTCGGCGTCCTGCGCTTCGACTTCACCGGGCTCGGCCAGAGCGAGGGGGAGTTCGCCGACACGACCTTCTCGAGCAACGTGGCCGATCTCGTCGCCGCCGCTGACTTCCTCCGCCGCGAGCACGCCGCGCCGAAGGTCCTGATCGGGCACTCCCTGGGAGGAGCCGCGGTCCTCGCCGCGGCGCAGGCGATCGAGGAGGTCCGCGCCGTGGCCACGATCGGCGCCCCCTTTCAGCCTGCCCACCTCACCCACCTGATCGAGAGTCAGGCGCCCGAGCTGCGAGAAGCCGGCCAGGCCGAGGTCAAGCTCGGCCCTCGCAGCTTCACCCTGCGGGCAGGCTTCCTCACCGACCTCGAGGAGCAGAACCAGCCCGAGCGGATCGCCGCTCTTCAGCGAGCGCTGCTGATCCTCCACGCTCCGGCGGACGAGATCGTGCCCGTGGACGAAGCGCGCAAGATCTATCAGGCCGCCCGCCACCCCAAGAGCTTCGTCTCGCTCGACGACGCAGACCACCTCCTCTCGCGCCGAGCCGACGCGGAGTACGCCGCCGAGGTGATCGCGACCTGGTCCGCGCGCTATCTGCCCGAGCTCCCCGGCCCCGCGCCCGAGGAGCAGGGCGTGGTCCGGGTCGAGGGCGGCCCTGCGGGCTTCGCCAACGCCGTCGTCGCGGGGAAGCACCTGCTCCGAGCCGACGAGCCGCGCTCGGTAGGCGGCACCGACACGGGGCCCGCGCCCTACGACTTCCTGCTGGCGGGCCTGGGCGCCTGCACCAGCATGACCCTCAGGATGTACGCCGACCGCAAGGGCTGGCCGCTCGAAGGCGTCTCGGTCCGGCTGCGACACGAGAAGATCCACGCCGAGGACTGCGCGGACTGCGAGACCAAGAGCGGGCGCCTGGACCGAATCGAGCGCGAGCTCGTGCTGCGCGGGCCCCTCGACCAGGAGCAGCGGGAGCGCCTGCTCGAGATCGCCGACCGCTGCCCGGTGCACCGCACCCTGGAGGGGGAGATCCGGGTCGAGACCCGCCTCAGCGAGTAGGACTCCAGCGCGCCACCGCCTCGACCGTGTCGCAGGGGAGCGTGTTGAAGGCGAGGCGCGCTTGCGGGGCGTGCTCGAACGCGATCAGTCGCTGAGCGCGGCCCGGGCGGTGTTCACGAGCTGGCGAGCGTGGCGCGCCGTGGGGGGCCGCTCGCGCGGTCGGAGCTGCGTCAGCGAGCGGAGCACTCGCCGCAGGGGCTCAGGGAAGTCGTCGGGGATCGGCACCGGCGTCTTGGCCATGTGATCCAGCAGCGCGAGGCCCTTGAGCTCGGGAAAGGGCGTGGTGCCGGTCGCGGCGAAGCGCCCCACGAGCCCCAGCGCGAAGAGGTCGCTGGCCGGGTCTGGCTCCTGGCCAGCGAGGGCCTCGGGCGCCATGTAGGCCGGGGTGCCCATCAGCAGCTGGTCGTGGGTGATCCCCTGGTCGAAGGTCCGCTTGGCCAGGCCAAAGTCGACGAGCACGGGTCGCTCCCAGTGCCCGTTCTCGAGGATCACGTTGCTGGGCTTGAGGTCCCGGTGGACCAGCCCTGCCTCGGCCAGGCAGTTGAGCGCGTCGGTCATGGACTCGAGCAGGGCCAGCACGTCGTCGGGAGCGCCGGGCCCCTGCAGGAGCACGCGCTGACGCAGAGTCGGGCCCTCCACGTAGTCCATGGCGTAGTAGTAGCGCCCCTCGCGCGCGCCGAAGTCACGGACCGTGACGATGTTGGGGTGGTTGACCGAGGAGAGGGCGTAGGTCTCGCGCAAGAAGCGGAGGCGGAACTCGGGCTGGGCCCCAGGGCTGGCGTTGAGCACCTTGAGCGCGACTCGCTCGTTGCTGCGCTGGTCGATCGCCCGATAGACGGTCCCGAAGCTGCCGTGCCCGACGGCCTCCTCGACGTGATAGCGCTCGAAGACGAGGCCTTCGGGAGTCGTGGGCAGGCCGTGCTCGAGACGCTCGGTCTTGCTGTCCCCGTGGCGAGCGAGGTGGATCTCGCACTTGGCGAGCAGCTCGTCGGGGAGGAAGGGCTTGCGAATGTAGTCGTCGGCCCCGGCCGCGAACCCCCGCTTGAAGTCCACCTCGCTGCTGAGGGCCGAGAGGATGATGATCGGAAAGCGGGTCCCGTGGCGGTCGCGCAGCCGCGCTACCAGCTCGAGGCCGCTCCCGTCCGGCAGGCGGAGGTCGGTGATCAAGAGATCAGGCGGAAGGGAGTCGAGGGCCCGGTAGGCCTCGTCGATCCCGGCAAAGGGGATCACCTCGAACCCACGCAGGGTGAGGAAGCGGACCATCATGGTCCGAATCGACTCTTCGTCTTCGACGACCGCGATCCGCTCGGCCACCCTCGCTCCTGCTTGGTCCCATAGTGGCAACTGGCGCGTCCCAACGCACACAATTCCGGAAAGTCCTGACCTGCAAGAGCGCCCCGCCCTCCGACCCTCGCTAGAGCGCTCCGGAACGAAGCGACCCCGCCCGAAGGCGGGGTCGCTGGTGGGTCGGGTCGCCCCAGAGGGCGGCGACGACTACTGGATCTCCGAGATCTCCTTCTCGAGATCGTCCACGCTCAGCTCGGAGCCGACGCTCGAGACGGCCTCGTCGAGGCTCGAGAACTTCGCCTTGAGCTCCTTCTCCTCCTGGATCATCTCGGCCTCGACCTCGCTCTTGGCGATGGCCTTGTCGAGGCTCTTGTTCAGGCTGGTCAGCTGGTCGAGGCTCGGCTCGCCGGTGTGGCCCTCGAGCTCGGTGCCGGTGGCGCAGAGGGCGTTCATGCTCTCGCGGACCTTGGCGAGCTCCAGCTCGGCCTCGTAGGTCTGCATCTGCTCCTCGAGCTGCTCGGCCTTGTCCTTGTAGGCCTCGATCGCGATATCGAGCTTGCCAACGCTGGCCTTCAGCTTCTTGACGATGTTGGTCAGCGTGTCGATCTTCTTGTCGCTGTACTTGCGCTTGAACTCGTTGGTCCACTTCTTGATCTGCTGCTTGGCCTCGTCGGGGCTCATGTTCGAAGCAGCCGGATCGTCCGAGATCGAGATCGTCTCGGCGCCGTCCTTGACGCCCTGCTTGTACTTGGCGATCGCGCCCTTGATCAGCGCCTTGGCCTTGCCAGCGGTGGCGGCCTTCTCGTCGAGCTCCTTCTCCTTGAGCTTGAGGTTGGTCTTGAGCTCGATCTTCTTGTCGGTGAGGTCCTTGACCTTGCCGTTGAGGTCAGCAATGGCGCGCTGGTAGTAGCGCTTCCAGTGCTTCTTCATGGACGCTTCGTCCATTTTCTTGAGCTCGTCCATCATGTCTTCCCACGAATTGCGGACGGTCTCCTTGCCAGGAGTGCCGTCGGGGCAACCGGTCAGACTGACGAGGGCTCCAAGCAACACGAACGGAATGAAGAAGCGCTTCATAGCCTCTCTCCTTCTCTGGGCCCGCACGCGTCGCGAGCCGACTCGGTTTGATTTGCAGTGACTCCCCGACCGGTATTCCAGCCGGCCCTAGGAGCCATTGGGCGTGTTCCACTTCCCCGCCCTTGACGCGGCGAAACTATACCCCTACCCCGCAAGTCGTGCCCGTTCTTTCCGTTGGAACGCCGCGCCCCCCTCGGTCATTACAACGCACCCTAAGCCGCTCCCCCGGAACCATTTACGCCCCACCGAGGCCAACGACGCGCTGCGCAAGACGCGCCCCCACCATCGAGCTTTTCTCGTCGTTACACGCCATTTTCAGGCCTCCAGGAGGTCCTCCTCGCTCCGATCGGCGTCCAGGAAGCTCGGCTCAGGGACCAGGCACGCCCCCCACCAGGAGCGAATTCGACGGGCTACGACCGATACGACGCCGAATTCCTCCTCGACCCGCCCCGTGACCACGACGGGCCTCGGCGCGTGCAGGACCTGAGCGTGGCGCTGATAGACCCGCGGAAACACCGTCACGTCGATCAACCCGCTCCGGTCCTCGAGGGTCACGAACTCCATGGCCTCCTTGCTCTTGGTCCGCACCAGCTTGGCGGTCACGAGCCAGCCGCACACCCGGACCTCTCTCCCCACGTGGCGCTCGACCTCACGCGCCGGCACCACGTCGAGCTCGCCCAGCTCCGGCTCCCAGAGCGCGAGCGGGTGCGCCCTCAAGGGCAGGCCGTAAGCCAGCAGCTCCTGCTCCAGCCGCGCCGCTGGCGCGAGGTCGCTCACCGCGGGCGCCGCTGGACAGTGGGGCTGCACCTCGGCGAAGAGCGCCCCCGCCCCCGCTCGTCGGGCCAGGAGCGCGATCCGCCACTGGAGTCGCGCCAGGTTCGACTCGTCCAGCGCCTCGAGCGCGCCGGCCCGCGCCAGCTGCGCCAGCTCGTCGCGCTGCAGATCGTCGACCCGCCGCACCAGGTCGTCGAAGCTCAGGAACGCGCCCCCCTCCTCCCGGGCCGCCACCAGGGCCTCGGCGGCCTGCTTGCGCAGCCCCCGGACCTGCATCAGGCCTGCCCGCAGCGCGCGACCTTCCCCGCGCCAAGCCCAGCCGCTCTCGTTCACGCAGGCCGGCAGGACACGGAGCCCCAGCCGGCGCGCCTCTCCCAGATAGCCCAGCGTCGAGTAGAAGCCGCCCCCGTTGCTGATCACCCCTGCGAGGAACTCGGCCGGGAAGCGGTCGCGGAGGTAGCAGCACTTGAAGGACACCAGCGCATAGCTCGCGCTGTGCGACTTGCAGAAGGAGTAGCCGGCGAAGGACTCCATCATGGACCACACCGAGTCGATCAACCCCTCGCTCAGCCCCCGCTCGCGCGCCCCCGCCGCGAAGCGCGCCCGCACGTCGGCCAGGCGCAGGTCGCTCTTGCGCGAGAGGACCTTGCGCAGCCCGTCGCCCTCGTGAGCGCTGAAGCCCGCCAGCTCGATCGCGAGCCGAGCCAGGTCCTCCTGGTAGGCGGTCAGCCCCAGGGTCCCTTGCAGGATCCGCTCCAGCCGCGGGTGGAGCGGCTCCCAGGGCCCGCCATGCAGGCGGCGCAGATACTCGCGAATGAAGGCGTTGGCCGCCGGGCGAATGATCGAGGAGTGGATCACGAGGTGCTCGAAGTCGCCCCGCTGGCTGCGCGACTGCAGCTGCCGCATGGCCGGCGACTCGACGTAGAAGCAGCCCATGGTCTCGCCGCGCGCGAGCATCTCCTCGCAGCGCGGGTCCTCGCTCACGTCGAGCTCCTCGTAGCGCGGCGGGTCGTGTCCGTGCTCGCGCGCCGCCGCGAGGGCGTCGCGAATCACCGCCAGCGAGCGGTTGCCCAAGAGGTCGATCTTGACCAGCCCCGCCTCCTCGGTGCCGTCCTTCTCCCACTGCAGGATCGGCACGCCCTTGGGCGCGGTCTGCGTCGGGCAGTGATCGGTGATCGGGCCCGGCGTGATCACGACCCCGCCCGGGTGAACCGAGAGGTGGCGCGGCAAACCCGTGATCGTCTCGGCCAGCGCGACCACGCGATCCCAGGGCGGGTCGAGCCGAATCCCCCGCGTCAGCGGCGAGCTCCCCAGGGTCCCGCCCACCGAGCCTCGCCCGCTGGCGCCAGCGTGGAAGTAGGGCAGGCGGCTCGTGACCGCCGAGATCTCGGCGTCGGGCAGACCGTGACTCCGTGCCACCTCGCGCAGGGCCGCCCGCGGGCGAAAGCACACGTGGTTGGCGACCATGGCGGCCCGCGGACCCCAGCGCTGGAACACCCGCGCCAGCACCTCGTCGCGCTCGTCCCAAGGGAAGTCGACGTCGATATCCGGCGGGTGGACGCGGCCTTCGTTGAGGAAGCGCTCGAAGAAGAGGTCGTGCCGGACCGGGTCGACGTGGGTGATCGAGAGCGCGTAGGCGATCAGGCTCGCCGCCGCCGAGCCCCGCCCGCAGGTCCGCGGGAAGCCCTCGACCAGGTCGCGCACGATCAGGAAGTAGTCGGCGAAGCCCTTGCGAACCACGAGGTCGAGCTCGCGCTCGAGGCGCTGTCGGACCCGCAGGGGGAGCCCCGCCCCCGAGGCGACGCCGTAGCGGCGGCGCAGGCCGGCCAAGGTCGACTCGCGCAGCTCCTCGACCGCCGGACGCGCGCCCTCCCAGCGGGGAAAGGTCAGCACCCCGTAGCCCCACTCGGCCCCGCCGAAGCGGCAGGCCTCGGCCAGGGCCGCGCTGTTGCGCAGCGCCCGCGCTCCCACCTCGTCCCAGAAATGCGCGGCCACCGCGGCCGCCGGCTGGAGCCAGGCCTCGCTCGAAGCCAGCGCGCCCGGGTCGAGCCGTCCCAGCGTCCGCTTGCTGGCGATCGCCCGCAGGACCTTGTGCGCCTCGTGGTCAGCGGCCTCCCCGCACACCACCGGCGCGGTCGCCACCGTCTCGAGCCCCAGCTCACGCGCCAGCTCCTCGAGCCCGGGGTCGCGGCGGCGGCGCAGCTCGACGTAGAGCTCCCGCCGCGAGAGCCCCTCGCGCAGGCGACGCAGCAGCGCCGGGTGCGGCGTGACGACGCGCAGCTCTGCTTGGGACGGTTCCGCGAGGAGGTGGCGCGCGAGGTCGAAAGCTGGTCCAAAGGCGTGACGGGCCGTGATCGCGCGGCACAGCGCCGCGTAGCCCGCGCGGCTGGTGGGGAGCACGAGCGCCTCGACGGGCTGGCCGTTGGTGGCGCCGTCGAGGAGCGAGCCGATCGCGGGCTGGATCCCGAAGTGCTCGCAGGCGAGCACGTGGACCGGCAGGCCGTAGAGGCCGTTGCGGTCGGCGAGGACGAAGGTGGAGTGACCGCGGGCGAGCGCGAGGCGGCAGAGCTGCTCGGGAGGCGTGGTGCCTTCGAGGAGGGAGAAGCAGGAGCGCACCGAGAGGTGGACGAAGCTCACCTGTGGCGGACGCTGACATTGCTGATTGGAGGGAGGGAGAGACCCTTCGGCGCTCGCCGCTGCCGCAGCGCTCTCTCCAGACAGACGCCACGCCGAGGCCCCGCTGATTCGCGAGCCTCGATCTCTGCGTTCTCTGCGAGTCCTCTGCGCTCTCTGCGTTGAAAGAACGAAGTCGCATCACGCAGCCAATCCCAGCGGAGCTCTGCCCTCACGGCGCCCGCAGCGTCGGGTTTGTCGTCGTGCGCCACTGGACCGCGCGCTCGTGGCCCCGCGCCGCGACGGTCGCGTCCCGCTGGGCTTGCCGCGTGCCCCAGCGCAGGCCTTCGCCCTCGACTGGTTGCTCGTCGGCGGCCGCGGCGGCGAAGTGGATCGAGTCGAAGCCGTGGCGACCGCGGATCGTGTCGAGGGCGTGCCCGAGGGCGCGGCGGCTGCGCGACTCGGGGCCCTCGAACAAGGTCAGCTGCTCGTGGTGCTCGACCAGGTTGAGCAGCGCCACGCCGAGGCGGCGGACGCGGAGGCGGCGCTCGAGGAGGCGCTCGAGCAGGCGGCGGGCGAGCACGACGACGCGCTGCTCTTCGGCCTCGCGCGGGATCCGCACGTGGCGGCTGACCACGCGCAAGTCGGCGTAGCGGACGTGGAGGGCCAGGCTGCGGGCGCGCAGGCGCTTGACGCGCAGGCCGGCCACGGCCTGCTCGACCAGGCGGATCAGGGCGGCGTCGAGCACGATCCGGTCGTCCTGGTCCTCGGCGAAGGTCCGCGAGCGCGAGAGGCTGCGCGGGAGCTGGACCTCTTGCTGGCTGGCCAAGCTCTCGGGGGTCGCGTCCTGACCGAGGAAGGGGATCGCGACCGCGCGTCCGCGGGGCAGGCGCGGCCGCCCGCCGCGGGCGCGCTCGCCGAGCTGGGCGCCGCGGGCGCCGAGGGCGGCCAGCAGGACCTCCTCGTCGATCTGCGCTAGCTCACCGACCGTGCTCAGGCCCAGCTCGCGCAGGCGCTCCTCGGTGCGGGGGCCGACGCCGGGGAGGTCGCGCAGGGGCAAGGGCGCGAGGAACTCGGCCTCGCCGCCCCGAGGGATCGCCAGGAAGCCGTCGGGCTTGTTCCGCCCGGCGGCGACCTTGGCGCAGAGCGGGCTGCCGGCGAGGCCCGCCGAGCAGGTCAGGCCCGTCCGAACCTGGATCTCGCGACGCAGGGACTCGACGAGGGGGCGCGGGTCGCCCAGCAAGCGCTCGCAGCCGGTCAGCTCGAGGTCGAACTCGTCGATGGAGCGTGGGACGACGCGGGGGACGCGCGCCTCGAGCAGGTCGAGCACCTGGCGAGAGCGCGCCAGGTAGTTGCTGAAGGAGCCCGAGACGAAGGTCGCCTGCGGGCAAAGCGCCAGAGCTCGCCGCAGGGCCATCCCCGCGTGCACACCGAACTTGCGCGCCTCGTAGCTCGCGCAGGCCACCGCGCCGCGAGAGCGAGGGTCCGCGCCTCCCACGATGAGCGGCTTGCCGCGCAGGCTGGGGTCCAACAAGCGCTCGACCGAGACGAAGAACTGGTCCAGGTCGAAGTGCGCGAAAGTTGGGATTGGCGTAGTGATTGGCGTAGGAATTGGGGTTGGGCTCACAGCGAGCGCTCCATCGCGAGGACCACCCGAATGAATACCGAACGGGGCTGACATCCCCCGAACCCGCGTCGCAAGTCGTTTGGTTTGGTCTGTGTTTGGTCGGCGCGGGATGGGCGAGTCCCCCGCGTGAAATGCAACCGGACCGAGTTGCCCCAGCGATTTGGCTCCCCTATAGTCGCCGGCCCGACGTCGACCGTCGCCAGGAGCTCACGTGCCACGTGTCCAATTCCGAAACGCCTTGGGCATGGTGGAGACGAGCGGCTGGGTGGGGTCGGTGGAGGCGCTGGACGCCATGTCCAAGGCGGCCGAAGTCCGGTTCGCCTGGCGGGAGGCCAGCGGCGGCGGGGTGTTTACCGTGCTCGTGCGCGGGAGTGTGGGGGCCGTGAAGGCCGCGACGGATGCCGGCGCGGCCGCGGCGAGGGAGGCAGGGGAGCTCTTGAGCGTGCACGTGATTCCCAAGCCCGATCCTCAGCTCGAGGCGATGCTGCCCCAGGACCCCGCCCAGTCGCATAACCGGCGCCCGCTCGCCGGGGAGGCCTAAGCCATGGACCGCGACCTCGCCGCGCTCCAGGAAGTGCGCGACGCGCTCAAGGGCGCCCGCGACGCTCGCCTGGCGATGGAGACCGCCAGCCAGGCCGACGCCGACCGCTGGGCGGCGGCGATCGCCGCCGCCGGCCGCAAGGAGGCCGTGCGCCTGGCCCGGCTCGCCGTCGAAGAGACGGGCATGGGCCACGTCACGGGCAAGACGCTCAAGAACATCTTCGCGACCGAGTTCGCCTGGGAGCGCTACAAGGACCTCAAGACCGCGGGGGTGATCTCGCGGGACGAGGCGGCCGGCGTGATCGAGGTGGCCCACCCCGCCGGCGTCGTCGCGGCCGTGATCCCGACCACCAACCCGACCTCGACGGCGCTCTTCAAGTGCCTGATCGCGCTCAAGGCCCGCTGCTCGATCGTGGTCAGCCCTCACCCCAGCGCCAAGCGCTGCATCGCCGAGGCCTGCCGCGTCGCCGCCGAGGCGGCTCGCGCGGCCGGGGCCCCTCCGGGCGCGATCGGCTGGCTGGAGAGCCCGACCCTCGACTCGACCCAGCACCTGATGTCGCACCGCTGGACCTCGATCGTGCTCGCCACGGGCGGCCCTGGCCTGGTCCAGGCGGCCTACTCCTCGGGCAAGCCCGCGATCGGCGTCGGCGCCGGCAACAGCCCGGTCTACATCCACCCCAGCGCCGACCTCGAGCGCGCCGTGCGCGCGATCGTGCTCGGCCAGGTGTTCGACAACGGCACGATCTGCAGCTCCGAGCAGTCGATCGTGGTCGACCGCAGCCAGGCCAGCGCAATCCTCGACCAGTTCCGCGCCCGCGGCGCGCACATTTGCACCCCTGACGAGATCCGCGCCCTCGAGCCCGTCGTCAACAAGGGCGGGCACATGAGCGCCAAGATCGTGGGCCGCTTCCCGCGCGTGATCGCGCGCATGGCGGGCTTCACGGTCCCCGACGACACGACGGTCCTCGTCTGCCCCTACGAGGGCGTCGGCAAGGACCACCCGCTCTCGATCGAGAAGCTCTGCCCGCTCGTCACCTTCTATCAGGTCGACGGCCCGCGCCAGGCGGTCCAGCGCTGCCGCGAGATCCTCGAGTTTGGCGGGATGGGCCACACCTGCGGGATCCACGCCACCGACCAGCGCGCGATCGAAGAGTTCGGGATCGCGATGCCCGCCTGCCGGATCAACGTCAACACGCCCACCACGCAGGGCTCGATCGGCTACACGACCAACCTGCTGCCCTCCATGACCCTGGGCTGCGGCACGCCGGGCGGGAACATCTACTCGGACAACATTGGTCCGCAGCACCTGATCAACACCAAGCGGATCGCCTTCGTCAACAAGGCGATGCTCGACGAGGACGAGCGCCTCGAGCACGAGCTGCGCCGCGAGTTCGGCGACCCGCGCTTGCCCTGGGCCCCCGGCGGACAGGGCGGCTACACGCCCCCGCCCGCGCCTCGCGCCCCGCACACGACTCCCGCTCCTGCCGCCGGACGCGGCTTCGGAGCTAGCCCCCTCACCCCCGCAGACATCGAGGCGATCCTCGCCTCGCGCAAGTAATCCTGGAGGAATAGGACATGAGCCAGATCGCGCTGGGACTGATCGAGACCCGTGGCTTGGTCGGATCGATCGAGGCCGCTGACGCCATGGTCAAGGCCGCTCGCGTCAAGCTGATCGGCAAGGAGTGCATCGGCGGCGGCTACGTCACCGTCATGGTGCGCGGCGAGGTCGGCGCGGTGAAGGCCGCCACCGACGCCGGCGCCACCGCGGCCCGCCGCGTGGGCGAGCTGGTCTCGGTCCACGTGATCCCGCGCCCGCACTCGGAGGTCGAGACGATCCTCCCGCAGGCGCCCGCCGAGGCGAAGGCCTAGCAAACCGCGTCGAACCCGCCCGCCGGCGCCGCCGGCGGGCGCTGTCGCCTATAGACCGAGCACCAGGGGCTGACGTGCGTCAGCCCTTCGAGAGGGACCCGTGGCCGAGCTCCGCACCTTCTGCTTCCTCGACATCCTACAGCCGCAGTACGCCGCCTTCGTGGCGACGACCGGCCGCGGCTACCTTCCGGTCGAGCGCCAGGCGGCGCTCTACGTCGAGGTCGCGCCGGGTATCGCGATCAACCACCTGACCGACGTCGCGCTCAAGAAGACGGGCGTGCAGCCGGCGGTTCAGGTGGTCGAGCGCGCCTTCGGCCTGCTGGAGGTCCACTCCTTCGACCAGGGCGAGGTCCGCGAGGCCGGCCGCGCGATCCTCGAGGCCATGGGCCTCGAGGAGCAGGAGCGGCTCAAGCCCAAGGTCATGACCTCCGAGGCGATCACCAACGTCAGCCCCTATCACGCGACGCTGGTCAACCGGAACCGCAACGGCAACATGCTCCTCGGCGGTCAGACCCTCTACATCCTGGAGGTTCACCCCGCCGGCTACGCCGCCCTGGCCGCCAACGAGGCCGAGAAGGCCAGCCCGATCTCGATCATCGAGGTCCGCCCCTTCGGCGCCTTCGGCCGCGTCTGGCTGAGCGGCACCGAGGCCCACGTCGCCGAGGCCGCCAAGGCCGCGATCGCCGCGATCGAATCGATCGACGGACGCGTCAGCGCCAAGTAGCGCACGCGTGGCGCCGGACCTCGCGCGCCTCCTCGGCCAACTCGACGCCGGAGCGCAGCCGCGCTTGGCCGACCGCTTTCGCCTCGAGGCTCGCCTCGGCGCGGGCGGTATGGGTCTCGTCCTGCGCGCCCAGGACCTGGAGCTCGGCCGCCAGGTCGCGCTCAAGCTGCTCCTTCGCCGCAGCCCGAAGGCCCTCGCTCGCCTGCGCCGTGAGGCCAGCCTCGCGACGCGCATCAGCCACCCCAACGTGGTGCGCGTGTTCGGCCTGCTCGAAGACGAGGGCCTGATCCTGGTGTGCGAGCTCGTCCCCGAGGCCCGCACCTTGGACGAAGCCTGGGAGGACCTCGACCAGCCAGCCCGCCTCGACCTCGTCGAGCAGGTCGCCGCCGGGTTGGCGGCGGTGCACCGCGCGGGGGTCGTCCACCGCGACCTCAAGCCCAGCAACGTCCTGGTCGACGCCGAGGGGCGCGCCCGGGTGACCGACTTCGGCCTGGCGCGCGCCGACGAGGTGGAGCGGCTGACCGCGACCGGGACCCTCGTGGGCACCCCTCACTACATGTCCCCCGAGCAGGCCCAGGGCCGGACCCAGGTCGACGCCCGCGCGGACGTGTGGGCGCTGGGCGTGATCCTCTACCAGGCCCTGACAGGCGAGCTCCCCTTCGAAGGGGAGTCGCTGGCCGGCCTGCTCTACGCGATCGGGCACAGCGAGGCACGCCTCGGCTGGAGTGTGCCGGCTCCCCTGCGTCACGTCTGCACCAAGGCGCTCAGCAAGGACCTCGCGCTGCGCTACGCCGACGCAGCCGAGTTCGCCGACGCCCTCCGCGCGGCCCGCCAGGACTCGGGCTCACTCCGGCTGCCGGCGCTAGCCAGCGGCGTGCTCGCCGCGGTGGTCCTCGGCGCAGGGATCCTCTACGAGGCCGCGGCTGTGCCCAGCCCCGCCCGGAGCGCGCTCGCCCCGCCGAGCGCTGCCCCCAGCACTGCGGCGACCCCCGAGCCGCGCTACTCGGCTGGCGCTGCCCTGAACGCCTTGGCCCTCGTTGGAGAGCGGCTATACCTCGAGACCGACCTCGGCGTGCAGGTCGTGGACCTGAGCACGCGGACCCCCGCGCCGCTCCAGCGAGGGAAGCGCCTGGCCACGACTGGCCGCGGCGACGCCGAGCCGCAGCTCCTCGACGCCGCCCAGGCGGAGCCGGAGTTCGTCGCTCACGACGCGCAGACGACGCTGCGCGCGAGCCCAGGTCAGGCCCTGCTGCAGGCGGGGCAGGCGCCACCCCGCCAGCTCTCCCTGGACGCCTTCAAGGCGTACTACCGCCAGCCCCTCCTCGGCCCGCGCCACGCGATCCTGGTCCGCGGCGGCCTGACCAACGGCGCCTCGATCCGGCTCTGGGAACGCGCCAGCGGCGAGCAGCTCTCCCTCGAGGGGAGCGACGAGAGCTACCTCACCCCGCGCTGCGCCGCGCTCTCGCCGGCGGGCCGCCGCCTGGCCGTCGGCTGCCGCTCGGGCCTCTTGGCGGGGTTCGACC
>CALDQK010000294.1 GCA_937911525.1 uncultured bacterium | reverse complement strand
CCAGCGAGCGCCCCTCGCTGACCTCGTCCCGCAGGTAGTCGCGCTCGAGCTCGAGCTGGGCGCGCAGGCGCTCGACCTCGGCGAAGGCCCGCGCGTTGGCGAGCGAGACCGCGGCCTGGTCGGCGAAGATCCGTAGCCAAGCGTGCTGCTCGGGCTCGATCACCTCGCGGCTGAAGAGCCCCAGCACGCCGAGGATCTCGCCGCGGAACACGAGGGGCTGGCCGGCGAAGGTCTGGATCTGCTCACGCTCCGACCAGGGCAGGTCGGCGATCCAGCCCGTGCCCGACTCGCGCAGGCAGAGCCGCTCGGCCTTCCCAGTGGCCCCGATCCGCCCGACCTTGCGGACCCCGAGCGGGAAGCGCTGGAAGCGACCCCCGAGCCCGGTGTAGCGCTCGCCGCTCAGGCTGTGGCCAGCGCTCGCGACGAGGTGCAGACAGCGCTCGCGCTCCGAGCACTCGGAGGCGAAGTGGCAGCTGGCGCAGAGGTCACCCGGCTCGATCAGCCAGATCCGCGCCAGGGCGACGTGCGGCTCCCCCGCCAGGCGAGCGACGAGGTTGCGCAGCACCTCGTCGGGCGAGCGGAGCTCGGCCACCTCGAGGGCCAGGCGCTGAAGGGTCAGGAGATCCACTTCGCGAGATTAGACGACATTGCCGTTGAATCCAACGAATCGTTGAATCAAACGAAGGGCGGCGCGAATGTAAGTCGTTGGTGGGGAAGGGTTTGGCGGCTGATGCCCTCGCGGCACTCGGCCTGCACTGGGTGGATCGTTCGTCACCTACCACAAGGAGATCCACCATGTCCCGTCTCTCTCACGTCGACCCCGCCCGCGCCGAAGGCGAAGCCAAGACCCTCTATGCCCGGATCGAGCGCCAGCTCGGCGGAGTGCCCAACTTCATGCAGGTCCTCGCCAACTCGCCGCCGACCCTGGCGGCCTTCCTGGGCCTGAGCGGCAACCTCTCGCGGGGCGCCCTCGACCCGCAGCTGCGCGAGCGGCTCGCCCTGGAGGCCGCCGAGGTCACCGCCTGCCAGTACTGCGTCTCGGCCCACACGGCGCTGGGCGCCCAGAGCGGGCTGAGCGAGGCCGAGATCGTCGGCGCCCGCCAGGCCAGCTCGGCCGACGCCCGCGCTCAGGCGGCGCTGACCTTCGCCCAGGCCGTGCTGACCAACCGCGGCGAGGTCACGAGCGCCGAGCTGAACGCGGTGCGCGAGGCCGGCTTCAGCGAGGGCGAGGTCGTCGAGATCGTCGCGCACATCGCGCTCAACGTGCTGACCAACTACCTGGGCAAGGTCGGCCAGATCGACATCGACTTCCCCCAGGTCGAGCTGCTCGGCCGCGCCTGCGCAGCCTCCTAGGCCCAGTCCCAGCTTCCTCCCTTGATCTCGCGTCGCCTCCCCCTTCCCCGTCCCCCTGGGTCTGGGGGAGGCGGCGCCCCCCCGACGTCCTTCCCTCCGACCCGGAGCCGCCCATGCCCCGCCGCTTCCCCCAGCTGATGTTCACCGACGGCGTCCGACGCGCGCAGGAGCGCAACGGCTCGCGCCAGAGCGCCGCTCGCATGGAGGTCCAGGAGCGCGACGACTGGACCCTCGGTTCGGCCGAGCGCGAGTTCATCGCCTCACGCGACTCCTTCTACCTGGCCACCGTCAACGAGGAGGGCTGGCCCTACGTCCAGTTCCGCGGCGGCCCCGCCGGCTTCCTGCGCGTGCTGGACGAGCGCACCCTGGCCTACGCCGACTTCCGCGGCAACCGCCAGCTGATCAGCACCGGCAACCTGGGCAGCTCGGGCAAGGCCGCCCTGATCCTGCTCGACTACCCCACTCGGACGCGGCTCAAGGTGCTGGCCCGCGCCGTGGTCGTCCCGGCCGAGGAGGAGCCCCAGCTGATCGCCGCCCTCGAGGACCCGAGCTACCGCGCCCGCGTCGAGCGCGCCGTCGTGCTCCGCGTCGAGGCCTTCGACTGGAACTGCCCCCAGCACATCACGCCGCGCTACACCCTGGCCGAGATCCAAGCGGGCCTCGCCGAGGGGAGGGCCTCGTGAGCGCCCCGAGCCTGGCGCCGCCCTTCAGCCGCGCGACGGCGATCGCCAAGATCCGCGCCGCCGAGGACGCCTGGAACAGCCGCGACCCCGCGCGCGTCGCGCTGGCCTACTCGCCCGAGAGCGAATGGCGCAACCGCTCCGAGTTCCTGCGCGGGCGCGACGAGATCCGCGCCTTCCTGACCCGCAAGTGGGCCGGCGAAGGCGACTACCGCCTGATCAAGGAGCTGTGGGCCTTCGACCGCGAGCGGATCGCGGTCCGCTTCGCCTACGAGTGGCGCTCGGCCGAGGGCCAGTGGTACCGCGCCTACGGGAACGAGAACTGGGAGTTCGACCCGCAGGGGCTGATGCGCCGCCGCCACGCGAGCATCAACGACGTCGCGATCCAGCCGGGCGCACGCCTCTTCCACTGGTCCGCGCCAGGCCCTCGCCCTGCCGACCACCCGGGCCTGAGCGAGCTCGGGCTCTAGGTCCGACACCGCGCTCCCTCCCCGACGTCCTTAGCAGGCGAGACCTCGGCAGGGAGCGGAGCGGTGACCGACCAGCGAACGAGAGCCCTCGAGCGCCGCTACGCGCTCACCCAAGCGCGCGAACTCGCCGAGGCCTGGCTGCGCGCCCTGAGCCGCGGCGGCGGCGACCCCGACCAGGTCCTGCGCGCGCGCCACGCCCTCGGCCTGATCGACCACGACCGGATCCTGCGCCTGGCCCTGCTCGGCTACGCGCCCGCCCGTCGCTTCCTCGACTGGAAGCCTCAGCTCTGGGGGGCGATCGCGGCCGAGCTGCTGCCCCGCGTGCTCGGGGAGTCCGCCACCCCGAGCGAAGCCTGAGCGATACTCGTCCCCATGAAGTTCGTGATCGGCTCCGGGCTCTACGGCGCGGTCGAGGACGTCGACGGCGACCCGATCGTGACCGAGTTCTTTCAGCTGCTCTTCGTGCCGCTGCTTCCGATCTCGAGCTACTACGGCCGAGGCGAGGGGCGCTCGCTCCTCAACAAGCTGCCGGGCGTCTCGCTCGCCGTGCCCGAGGGGCTGCCGCGTCGCCTCCACGGCCCCTCGATCCTGCACGGCTACCTGCGCGGGATCGGCGGGGTCGGCGCCGCCCTCGCCGCCGTGTTCTCGCTCAGCCTGCTCGGAGATCACCCGATCGCGCCGGCGGGCCCGCTGCTCGGACTGCTGGGCGCCTTCCTCGGCCTGGCGCTCGTCAGCTATCTGGTCGCGCCCGCCGCGAGCGAGCGGGACGCCAGGATCCGCCGCGCCGGCTCGCGGGTCCTCGGCCTCTGCGCCGACTTCGCGACGCTGCGCCCCGCCGAGACCCAGCGCTGGCTCAACCGCCTGAGCGACCACCTCGGCCGCGTGGGCGTCCAGGACTGGCGCGCGGCGCTCGAGCGCGCCGCCGAGCGCGGCCCCGAGTCCGAGCTGATCCGCTACCTGCTGATCGCGCGAGCGCGCCTGGAGCAGGCCCTCCCCGAGGGCGACCCCGCCGGGCTCGATCCCCTCGTGGACGCCCTCCTCGCGAGCGCGCCCGAGCTGGGGCCCGTGGCCTTGGAGCCCGAGCCCTCCGCCGCGCCCCGCCCCGCCCGCAGCGAGACCAGCCAGAGCGAGCTCGGCGAGGAGTGGCGCGAGGCCGCCCGCGAGGAGCGCCGCGAGCTGGCTCGCGAGCACGCCGACTCGGCGCCCTTCGAGGACCTGGCCGAGGCCCTCGCCTCCGACCCCGAGTCGGCCGGGACCCTGGTCGAGCGTTGGCTGCGTGAAGAGGAGCTCGACGTGTTCGACCTGACCTACCCCTACGAGGAGGGCCCGCCCGAGGCGCGCGCCGCGGCGGCCCGGGAGCTGCACGAGCGCCTGCGCGGCAGGTCCGCGGCGGAGCTCTCCGAGCGCGCCGTGGAGGCCCTGGCCGAGCTCGACCCCGCGCGCTGGACCGAGCTCGCGATCGAGCGCTTCGCGCAGGAGGAGACCTGGGAGGGCTGCTTCGACTTCCTCGGCTACGCGCTCTACGACGAGCGCTCGCCCGCGCTCCTCGACGCGGTCGTGGCGCGCGTGTGGCGCCAGCCCGAGCCGACCGGGCTCTCGCTCGACTTCGCCCTCGGCTCCCGCAAGGCGGACTACGCCGCCGACCTCGCGGCGCGCTTGATCGCGACCTACCCCGCCGCCCCGACCGCCGACCAGAGCGAGAAGGTCTGCATGGAGCTGCTCGAGCTCGACCCGGCCCGCGGGCTGGCCTGGATCGCCGAGCAGCTGGCGGGCGCGGACCGCGAGCCCTCCGACGACGACGAGGGGGTCGAGTTCAAGGGCGTCCAGGGGGTGTTCGCCAACCACGTCCAGCTCGAAGCCGTCAACAAGGACGCCTGCCCCGCCTACCTCGACTTCGTGCGGGACGAGGCGGTCGACCCCGACCTGCGCGCCTATGCCCTGCGCGGCCTGTGCTCCTTCCAGCAGGACCAGCCCGAGGTGCAGGCCCTCCTCGTCGAGCTGCGCGAGGGACAGGGGCCCCTGCGCGAGACGGCCCGCGCCGTCTCGCCTGGCAGCTGACCTCCCTTCTGCCGGGCTAGCGCTCCGGCGCCGCGACCGCGCTGACCAGCTCCTGCAGGGCGCGGTCGTGACGCGCGAGGCCCTGGGCCGGTCCGCTCACGACCAGGTCCAGCCGGCGGCGGACGCCGAGGTCGACGCGGTGCAGGATCCAGGCGTCCTCGCCCTGACGCAGCTCGACCCGGCGCAGGACGCGCTGGCCCCAGCGAACCAGGCGGTCGCTGACGACGTGGAAGCCAGCGCGCGTCCGGCGGAGCTGGTTCGGGAGCGAGACGTCGCGCATGCCCGCGCCCTCGGGTCCGAGCTGAACGACCACCCGCTCGTCGGCCCGCGCGCCGGGCGGCCAGAGCAGGAGCGCCTGGCCCTGGCGTCGCCAGATCCACTCTTGCGGCAGGTAGACGCTGACCTCGCCCAGGTCTTCGGACTCCCAGATCCAGGAGCGCCGGGTCGGGAGGCGCCGGAAGGGGATCGGCCTGCCCTGGCCCAGCGCCGCCTTGGCGGCGGGCAGCTCGCGCGCGGCGAGGCATAGCAGCTGACTCGCCTCCGCCTCGCCGCTGCGCGCGAGGAGGCGCGCCAGCTCGAAGCGCCCCCGCGCGCTGCGGCGTCGGCAGGCCTCGCGCAGCCAGCCGCGCGCCAGGCCGACGTCCGCGCGCGTCCCGTGGCCGCCCAGGTGGAGGCGGCCCAGGTCGACCATGGCGGGGGTGAAGCCGGTCGTGGCCAGCGAGGTGATCGGCGCGAACTGGGCGGCGGGCGGCTGCTCGCGCACGAGCAGGTAGCGCGCCGAGCGGTGCTTCGCAGACAGCCCCGCCAGCTCCTCGCGCGGCAGCTGCGCCAGCCGCTCCAGCGCGGGGCGCGAGCCGCGGTCGGCCGCCAGCGCCAGGTAGCGCTGCGCGTCCACGCTCGCCCCCAGCTCGCGGGCTCGCTCCGAGAGCAGGAGCGCCGCGCGGGGCGAGCGCCGCTGCGCCGCCTGGCGCAGGTGCTGGCCCGAGAGCTCGCGGTCGCCGCTCTCGGCCCACAGCTCGGCCAGGAGCAGCTCGGCCTCGGGCTCGTTGCGCGCCGCCTGCTGGGCGAGGGCGAAGGCCTGCTGCAGG
>CALDQK010000293.1 GCA_937911525.1 uncultured bacterium | reverse complement strand
CCCCACCGCAAGGCCTCGGTCGAGCTGAAGGGCGTCGCGATCCGCGGCGCGGTCGCCAAGGACCTCGTGGTCGCTGGAGCGCCCCGCCAGCTCTTCCCCGGTCAAGAGCTCGAGCTCGGCGCGCGCCTCCTCGGCGAGGCGGCGCAGGCCGAGCTCGTGCTGCGCCTCTCGATCGACGGCGAGGACGTGGAGCAGGTGCTTCCGCTCGCGGGCCGGGGCAGCTCGCCCCTGGCGGGACGGGCCTGGGCCGAGCTCTGGACGCGCAGCCTGCTGGGGCTCGACGACGAGCGCCTGGACGCGATGGTCGTCTCGCTCTCGCAGGCCTTCGGGCTGGCGAACCAGGCGGCCAGCCTCTTGATCCTCGAGTCCGAGTCCGAGTGGAAGCGCTACGACCTCGAGCAGGAGCAGGTCGACCTGAGCGACCTGAGGCGCAAGCGCGCCATCGAGGAGGACCAGCGCCGGGACCGGCTGCAGGGGATCGCGCTGGACGAGGTCGCCCCCGAGGGGCGAGCCCTGGTCCGGCTGCTCGCGGAGCGGGCCAAGGCGCTGGCGGCCTTCCAGCCGGCGCTGCCCTCGCTGGATCGGCCCCTGGCCGGGGGGCAGGAGCGGATCGGCGCTGAGGTCGCCTATCGGGAGGCGCGCGCGAAGGACGCCCTCGACGTGGCCGCCTACGACCAGATCGCGCGGGCGCGCGCCCTGGCCGGGGACACCCTCGGGGCGGTGCGGGCCCTCTCGAGCCTGGTCGAGAAGCGACCGCGGGACGCCGAGGCCAACCGGCTGGTCGGCTACGCCTGCCTGGCGCTCGGCCAATACGGCCCCGCGGCCGAGCTCTTCGAGCGGGTGCGGCTGAACCGGCCCTTCGAGCCCCAGAGCTACCTCGAGGAGGCGCTGGCGCTCGAGGCGCTGGGGCGCTTCGCCGAGGCGGCGCGCAACTACGAGATCGTGCTGGCGCGCGACTTCCCCCGTCACGCGAGCGAGGTCAAGACCGTGGCGGGCTACCACTACGCCCGCATGCTGCGAGGGCTCGCGCGCGAGGCGCCCCTGGGCGAGGCCAAGGGCGCCGTGGGAGCGCGCGCGGGGGCGCTCGCCAAGAGCCTCGAGGGCGGCGAGGCCCGCACGGGGCTCCAGCTGAGCATTCACTGGAACACCGACTCGACCGACATCGACCTGTGGGTCGTCGAGCCCGAGGGCGAGCGCTGCTTCTACAGCCACAAGACGACCAAGGCCGGCGGCAAGCTGTTCTGGGACACCACCACGGGCTACGGGCCCGAGCTCTACCGGCGGGCGGCGACTCCGACGGGCAAGCCCTTCGACGTGCTGATCCACTACTACGGCAACAACTCGGCCCGCTGGACGGTGCCGACCGCGGTGCTCTACGTGCGGGACCTCGACGTGTTCGGTCCTGAGGACGCCTACACCCGGCGCTTCAGCATGCGGCTCCTGCCCAAGTCCAAGGCGGTGCTGCGCCTGGGCAAGGAGACCCGCTAGAGCCTCGCCTGGCTGAGGGCGATTGGGGTGGGCTACTGGACTGAGGGCTAGTCGGAGCTGCTGAGCGCGGGGAGATACCAGGCGGCGTAGCTGCGATCGGCGTAGGCCACGTAGAGCTGGGAGCCGTCTGCGCTGACGGAGACATGACGCGGCGAGCTGTGCTGGTGCAAGCGCGCGATCTCTTCGTAGTCACCAGGTCCCTTGGCTTTCCAGAGCGCGAGCTCGGCGTCTCCCCGATCGGTGGGTTGGGCGGCCGAGATGAGCACGTCGCCCGAGGGGGTGAGCGCCAGCGAGCGAAGCTGACCCTCGTGCGCGGTCCTGAGGACGACCGAGCTCCCCTTGCGCCCGAGGGGGAGCAGCTGCTTCCACTCGTTGCCCTGCAAGGCGAGGACGAGGATGTCCCCGTTGAGGGTGCCCACGAGCGCGTGATCACCGCTTGGGGTCACCACCACGTCCTCGCACTCGAAGGGCGTGATCAACTCGAAGCTCCACGCTCCCCCCTCTCGCCGCCCAAAGACGGCGCCCGGGAGCTCGTCTCCCTTGTGACCTCCCGCCACGATCAGCTGACCCGTGGGGGTGGTGGCGATGGCGCGCCCTTGATGGGGGTCCTCGGAGAGCTGAGTGGTGGTCAGGGTGGAGCGGTCGACTCTCCACACGCCGCCCGGGACCTTGCTCGCTCCGGGCTGTCCGCAGAGGGCGTAGATCGCGTCGGAGTCCCGGCCGAGGGCGAGCACCGGGTTGGAGAAGGTGGCGCCGGGTCCCTGCACTTCGAGTCGCACCGGAGCGGCCTTGGGGGCGGCGAGGTCGAGCGCGTGGAGCTGGCTCAGCACGGTGGCGAACAACACGCGCTCGCCGTCTCGCGCGACCGCGGAGACGAGCTCGCTGGAGATGTCGTCGCGGAGGGTCCTCCCGGAGCCGCGGTGGAGGAGCCGCAGCCCAGACTGACCGCGTTTTGCTTCGCCGCTCCAGAGCAGGACGCGCTCGTCGTCGAGCTCGAGCATTCCACGCCGGTAGATCAGGTCATCCGCAAGCCCCTCGGCGCGCTCGAAGGGCTGCACGCGCCAGAGCGGGTGCTGACGCAGGTGGGCGAGGAGCTCGGCGCGCAGCTCGGGGGAGGCGCGATCGAGCAGCTGGCGGGCTCGCTGCGCGAGCGCTTGGGGTTCCTCCTTCTGCTGCGCGCGCTCCCAGACGAGGGCTGGGTCTCCCCGCGGCGTCTCGGCGGGGGAGGGGGCCTGGCTGGGGCGGG
>CALDQK010000292.1 GCA_937911525.1 uncultured bacterium | reverse complement strand
CCCGATCTCGGCCAGGAGCTCCTGGCGAACCGGCCCCAGGGCCGCGTCGGCGCGCCGCAGCGTCTCGCGGCTGGCGCGCGGGGTCTCGGGGTCGAGCTCGTCGAGGGCGAGCTGGGTCAGCTCGCGGGCCCGACGCAGGGGCTCGGTCAGCTCGTCGATCGCGCGCGCGGCCTCGTAGCTGAAGAGGTGGCCCGCGATCGTGTTCAGCAGGACCGCGATCTCGGGCGAGCTGGCCGGGACCTCGATCGTGGCCGCCGCGTAGTCGGCGAAGCGGGTCTCGCCGCGGTCGCAGATCACGATCGGGATTGCGGCGTGGGCCTTGAAGATCGCGACCTCCTTGACCGCGTCCGCCGCCGCCGCGCCCGCGAGCCCCGCCGCGCACACCAGGATCATGGGCTCGCTGGAGAGGTCGATGTGCTTCTTGTCCTCGATCGTGTCGGCCGAGACCGACTTGTAGCAGAGCTCGCTCAGCTTGATCCGGATCTCGCGGGCCGCGTGGCTGAGCGGGCCGCTGCCGACCACGGTCCAGTGCCGCCGGAGCAAGGCCAGCTTGGCCGCCTGGCGGGCGCGCTCCCGGCTCAGCTCGAGGACCTCGCTCAGGCAGCGGGGCAGGTCCTGCAGGCGGAGCAGGTGGGTCCGCAGCTTCTTGGCCGAGATCGTGCCGGTGTGGTCGGCGAGGGCCAGGGCCAACAGATAGCCGGCCACGACCTGGCAGTAGAAGGCCTTGGTCGAGGCGACGCTCATCTCCACGTCGCGCCCGTCGCTCGTGTAGAGCACGCCGTGCGACTTGTCGGTCAGGTCCGAGCCGCGCCGGTTCACGATCCCGATCACGGCCGCGCCCTTGTCGCGCACCAGGTCGACCGTGCGGTTGGTGTCGGTCGTGGTCCCGCTCTGGCTGACCGCGACCACCAGCGTGTCTTCGCCGACCTGGTCGAGCAGGAAGCCCGAGAGATCCGTCGCGGGCATGCCCGTGACCGAGATCCCAGCCGGCCGCAGCAGGCGGCCCATGAAGTCGGCCGCCGCCAGGCCTGCCACGCAGGCCGTGCCCTGTCCGATCACGTACATCCGCTTGAAGCGGCCCGCGCTGAGGCCCTCGCGCACGGCGGCGGGGATCACGTCCTCGCCGAGGAGGAAGGTCGCGCGCCCCTCCTCGAGCACGAACTTGCCCCGCAGGGTGCGCTGGACCGAGCGCGGCGCGTCGGTGATCTCCTTGACGAAGTAGTGGGGGTGGCCGGCCCGGTCGATATCGCGGGTCGCGATCGGGGCGGTCTTGATCTGGGGCGGCTCGAGGGCCTCCCCGTCGTAGCGCCAGGCGCGCAGGGAACCGTCGCTGCCGAGGCGCACGATCTCGCCGGCCTCGCCGTTGAGCTTGTGGAAGCCGTCGGCCAGCTCGACGACCCCGTAGAGCTCGGACGCGACCAGGTAGCCGCCGGTCTCGAGGAAGCCCACGTAGACCGCCTGGCCGCTGCCGCGCTGACTCAGCCACAGGGCGTCGGGCTCGTCGCTGGTCACGACGCCGATCGCGGTCGAGCCCTCGAAGTCGGCCGATGCGGCCCGGAAGGCCTCGGCGAAGTCGCCCTCCCCGGCGCGGCGGGCCACCTCGAGGGGAATGATCTTGGCGTCGGTCGTGCAGTTGGCCGGGATCGCGTGCCCCTCACGCAGGGTCGGGTAGTTGTCGACGTCGCCGTTCAGCACGCCCAGCACGAGCCGCTCGCCGAGGGGAGCGTCGGCGGTGTCGTTGGCGACCGGGTGGCAGTTGGGCTCGTTGATGATCCCGTTGCTGGCCCAGCGCGTGTGCGCGATCGGCTGGACCTGGGCCTCGGGCTGCGCGATCAGGGTCCGCCACAGGCGGTCCGCGCGCAGCTTGGCGCGCAGGTCGCGGACGTTGGCGCCCAGCTCTCCGACCTCCTTGGCCACCTTGTGCACGAAGCCCAGGCTGCGCCCGCCCCCGACCTCGCTGACGAGCACCGCGCCGTCGCGGGCCTCGAGGATCGCGCTCCGGCGCGCGAGCTCGGCCAGGAGCTCGTCGTCGAGGGAGGCCTCGCAGGCGCTCCAGGCCGCGGCGTCCAGGCGGACCAGGGTCCCGAGGCCGCCCGAGTCGCGCCCGCGGACCTCGAGGCGCTCGAGCTGGTTCAGGACCAGGTTGGTCCGCCAGAGCTCGAACCAGCCCTTGTCGCCCAGGCCTGCGCCGCCCTCGCCGGCCAGGTCACGCGCCCGCTCCAGGTTGGGCAGCGCGTCCTGGCGCAGCCGCCAGGCCACGTCGCGCGCCACGACCACCGCCTGCGCCAGGGCCTCGCCCTCGCTGCTCGAGCCGGCCGCGCCGGCGCCGACGTGGGCGTCCGCCGCGTCCGCCAGCCCCTCGAAGGTCTCGGCCAGGCTCAGCACGCTCTGGCGCGCCTCGGCGTCTTCGAGCAAGCGCCGGAAGCCGCCCCAGCCGACGAGCCCATAGCTGGTCGGGATCAGGTCGCGCGCGACCCGCTCCAGCGTGGCTGCCGCGCCCGCGCTCGCCACGTCCCACCCCTGCAAGTCCGCCTCGGCCTGCGCGATCCCCTCCAGGGGGAGGGTCGCGCTGGGGTCGAAGCGGTGAACCAGGCCTACGATTCCACACATGAGGGATCCCCTCCAAGGCGCGCAAGTTTACAGGGAGTCGCGGGTTAAGGGCGGGATTTCTGCGAGGCGGCGCGCGGCGGCGACCTGCGACGCCCTGTCCCTTGTGCGACCCCGGGCGCCTGGTGCAATGCGCTCGTGGATCAAGCTCCTCTCCCCCCAGACCCGATCGGCCCCGACTCCGCCAAGGTCGTCGAGGGCAAGCGCGTCGTCGCCGTCCTCGCGCTGGGCTTCGTCGTCATGCTGGGGCTGATGCTCGTAGCCCGCCTCTACGTGCCCCGCTACGTCGCCGCCCGCCAGCGCGCGCTCGAGGTGGAGTGCGCGCAGCAGCTGCGCCAGGTCGGCCTCGCCGCGCGGGCCTACCTCCAGGAGCGCGGCGCCCTGCCGCACGTCCGCGCGGGCCAGCTCGACGGAGACGCCGAGAGCGCCGACGGGCCGCGCGCCTTCCGCATGCTGGTCGCGGCGGGCTACCTCGACGACCCCGCCTCCCTGATCTGCCCCTCCGCGCCGCGGCGCGGCACCAGCCCTGCCCAGCGCGAGGCGCGCCGACGCTGGCTGCTCACGGGCGAGGGAGAGGCGCCCGCCCTCGTCGAGCAGGACGTGATCACCTACGGCTGGACCCGTCGCGAGCTGGGACCCGAGGTCGCTGGCGCGACCCCCCTGGCCGCGGATCGCGGCGCCTTCCCGCGCCGGGGCCCCGAGGTCCGCGGCAACCACACCCGCGGCTGGAACGTGCTCAGCGCCGACGGAGCCGTCACCTTCCACGCCTGGGACGAAGATCCCTTCCCTGGTTCCTGGCTGAGCGCCACCTCGGACCCCGCCAAGGACGGCTTCCTGGGGATCTACCCCCAGACCGAGCGCTCGGTGTTCGACCCCAACCCGGACCAGCCGAAGCGAAAGTGAGACGAATTGCGTCCCACATGGGACCCGGCGAGTTGAACCTGGCGAGGCCAGCCACTACTCACAAATGACTTAAGCCCGGAACTGGACTTGCCCTTCCGTTCCACATGAGTCAGGAAGCCAAGGCCTTCGGGATCGTCGCCAAGTTCAACGAGGAGTGGGTCGAGACCGACTTCAACTGCGTGGCGGGCATACCTATTACCCCGGCGGCCTCTTACTATCGCCGCTCCGAGGACCAGCGCTACCCGATCCCGCTCCACGCCCAGAGCCTGCTCAAGGTCTACCTGGCCAACCACGCGGGCCTGGCGGCGATCGTCTGCTTCGGAATCGGCCTGACCCAGGACCCCTCCCCCGGCCTGAGCAAGGCTCTGGCCTGCCTCGGCGCTGCCCTCGGCCTGCTCTGCCTCTTCGGACGCTTCCGCGTCGGCAAGCTCTCCGCCGAAGAGCGCTCGCGCCGCCTGGCCCACCAGCAAGTCACCGGCGTCAACGCCGAGCCCCACCTGATGCCCGCCAAGCTGGTCGAGAACCTGCACGAGGGCCTCCTGATCCAGTGGAAGCGCAACCACGCCCGCTGGGGCGCCCCCGCCGACTGGCAGGAGGCGGTCTCGGACCAGCTGGACCCGGACGGGCTGACCTTCCTGGCCGTACTCGCCTCCCTCGAGCACCACCTCGAGCCCGACGACGCCCGCCGCGCCCTGCGCCGCAAGGCCTGGAAGCTCCAGGCCGAGGCGGGCGGCTGCGGCGAGCTCGAGTCGCTGAGCCCCGAGGAGGCCGAGGCCCTGCTGACCAAGCGCGAGGAGAGAGCCCAAGCCGAGGCGCCCGAGCAGGAGCCGGCGCCGGAGGTGGCCTACGACTCCGACAGCTACGAGGGCTTCCGCGCGACGGTGGACTCCTCCGTGGTGGAAAAGAAGGCCAAGCCGACCAAGCTCGAGCCGCAGAAGGGGATCAAGATCCGCTGCGGCCGCTGCGACCACGTGACCCGCGTCCCCAAGACGGCGGCCGGCAAGACGGGCCTCTGCCCCAGCTGCCAGCGCCCGGTGCGGGTCCCCAGCCGCGAGAGCATTCGCGCCAAGCGCGCCGCCTAGGCCACGAAGAGCGGACCTTAGCCGCCGGCGTCTTCCGCTTCCTTGCGGTCGATCCAGTCGGCGATCCAGGCATCAATGGTCTGCGCCTGGTCCTTGCCGCCTGCGGCCTCCCCCATGAAGGCGTCCATGAGGTCCTCGTGCAGGTCCGCCTTGTACTTCGCGAAGCGGGGCGGCAGGTTGATGATCATGCCCCCCATTTCGTTGTCGTACTGGAAGTAGCTGCCGGTGGGCTCGCCTTCCTGCACGTAATCGGGTCCTGCGGGCTTGTTGGGCTGCTTTGCTGCCCCTTCGTTGCCGCCGTGCTCAGGTCCGAAGAGTTCGGGCATGGTCGTTTTCCTCCGTGTTTTGCCTATTTCTCAGATCTTAGCGCCTCTCGGGGGTCCGGTTTGTGTTCAGGCGTCTGCGCTCCAGAGAAGCGGAAAGCCCGAAGCGAGGCACTCGTCCGCAAGTCGCCATGTAAGCGGGCTAGCGCCGACCACGCCACCCTGCGCGGAGACCCCTCCTGGAGGGACTTCGCGGAGCCTCGCCTCAGGAGTGGCCAGCAAATCGACTCTAAACCGGAAAATTTCCTGCCCACGCCTTGTGGCTTTCGTCGGTGGCGTCGTATAGAGTCCTGCCTCTGGAAAGTGGGGCGAGGGCCCCCACCATCGTTTTGTTGGAAAAGGGGAGCATACACGTGTACTCCAAGCTCATTTCTTTCCTTGCCTGCCTGACCGTTGCCTCGTTCGCCGCTGCTGGTTGCGCGGTGCCCGATCGCACTCACCTGCCCGGCTCGATCATGTTCGACGTCGGTCACGAGGGTTGGGTCGTTGCAGAGGACGGCAAGGTCAGCTCGACCAAGACCGGCAAGGGCACTCAGTCTTCGATTCTCGGCTGGATCACCAGCGGTGACAGCTCGATCGAGGCTTCGCGCCAGGCTGGCGAGATCAACAAGATCAGCCACATGGACTACCACGCCAGCCACATTCTCGGCATCATTGGTGACTGCACGCTGATCGTTTACGGCGAGTAGTCGTCTTACACGGCGCCCGCTGGTCTTCAGTGGGCGACGCGCGCTGAGGGGCGAGAGCGGAAGCTCTCGCCTCTTTGCGTTGGTTGGTTGGACTGCGTTGGTTGAGCTGCGTTGGTGGAGCTGCCAAATCCCTACCCGTGTCTGGCGGGAGTCGGACCTCGCCAGTAGGGTCTCCCTCCTTCTGGAGGCCCCTTCATGGTTCGTGCGCTCGTCCTCGCCCTGCTCGTGCTCGCCAGCGGCTGCACCTCGACCCTCGACGTGATCGACGAGGGCCTCGCGATCGAGCGGGAGGCCAAGACCCTCCAGTCTCGCGAGCGCTTCGGCGAGGCCGCCACGACCTACGGCAAGGCCAGCACCAAGTTCAGCGAAGCTCACGCGCTCTCCCTGGAAGAGGGCCAGCCGGTGTTCACCTCCTTCTTGAACGCCAAGCTCTCGATCGTGGCCCGCAGCCAGGCCGAGTGCACCCGCCCCGACGCCAACGAGAGCGGCTCCTGGGAAGACTCCCGCTTGCTCTACGTCGACTCAGCCGCGTTCGCGTCCCGAGGTGGCTTCGTCAAGATGCAGTATCTCGGGCTCTCGGGTCAGGCCGAGTGCATTCGCCCGGACAAGAACCCGAAGGGGGACTGGGCCAAGGCCGGCGAGCTCTACGCCAAGGCCGCCGAGCTCGCCAGGTCGATCGACGACGACGAGGGGCGTGGCGAGCTGCTCCGCCTGCAGGTGTTCTGCGCCGTCGAAGGCGACTGGAAGCGCAAGCTCGACCCAGAGAACCAGCGACTGCTCGAGCGCTCCGCCTGGCTAGGCGACGAGACGTCGGCTGACTTGCTCGGCCTCGACCTCGGCACCATGCCCCGCAAGGAGAAGAAGGATCGCACGTTGAGCGGGCCAGGGGTCCGACCGAGCCCAGGCGACCCCAACGCTCAGAAGGGACCCCAGCCGGCCGGCCGTGGCCTGCAAGGCGACCCTCGCGGCAACTAGACCAGCGGGCAGGCGCGGACGCTCCCTGCCTACCCCTGTTGGACCCCGAACATTTCGTCCGCGAGCGCCGAAACCCGCGCGCGGATCTCGTCGCGGGGGTAGAGCTTCTGGGTGACGGGGAACAGGCGCACGGCCTTGCCCAGGAACTCCTTCACCGTCGGGCGCAGGTCCACGTCGCTGAAGCCGTCCATCATGAACAGGTTGCCCAGGCGCTGGTCGTCGCGGAAGCGGCGGTGGATCTCGGCCTTGGCGGCGAAGTAACAGTAGGCCGCCGTGCGCGAGGGCAGCATGCCCAGCGCCGCGCGGTAGCGGCCCTCGTCGGCGAAGGCGCCCGCGGGCAGGCTCGCGTCGCGGGCCACCTGGAACCACTCCAGCAGGCGCTGCACGGCGGGGTGGGTCCGGACCGGCTGGAGCGGCAAGGGCTCGCCGCCGCCCGCGACCATGGCCAGCTGAATGAACTCGGTGCAGAACAGCTTCTCGTGCTCGCTGTAGTCGAAGTAGGGGTCGAACTCCTGACCCTCCTCGTAGCGCTGGCGGACCCAGGCGGTGACCTTGGCCGAGTCGACGCCCTCGGGCGGGTCGAACACCTCCACGTAGAGGTAGGCCATGCAGTATTCGACGAAGGGCAGGCGTCGGCACGAGCCCTCGATCCCGTCGGTCGGGCGCTCGTCGAAGCCCGGCTTGTACTCGCCGGTCATTTCGTAGACGAAGGGCTCGCCGTCTTCGAAGACCAGGATCCCCGCGTGGGTGAAGTTGACGTAGGACTCCGTCCCGAGCGAGAACAGGAAGCTGTAGGCCCCCGGCCCCTCGGCCAGGATCAGCTGCCCGCTGTGGAGCGGCATCCCGAGGTGGGTCGCGGGGTGCTCCTCGCCGGCCTGGCTGTCGAGGAAGTAGAGCCGGTTCGCCTGCTGGGAGCTGTTGCAGCCGGTGGCGCCGAGCAGGAGCGTCAGGCCGAGCAGCCCGAGCAGGGGGGCGCGGGTCCTCACGAGCGCGACTCCACTGGGGCGGCCTCGCCTGCGAGCGCCGAGTGGATCGTCGGGCGGTCGGGCACGACCTTCCCCGCCTCGTCGAAGCGACCGAAGTTGTTCGGGCGCTGGCCGTCGGGGGCCTCGAACTCGGCCCGAATGTCGTCGGGCACCGAAATGCAGCCGAGCGAGAGGGCGCAGCTGAGCAGGATCAGGCGGATCTTCATGGCCCGCCAAGTTACTCGCTAACGCCCACGTCTCCCGCCCTCAGCGCCGGTCGGACTCTTGGCGCACGTAGTCCAGGGGCTCGTCCCGATTGGCCGTGCCCCAGGCCGTCAAGAGCGCCAGGCGGGCGACCCGGGCCACCTTCTCCGAGGAGACCAGATCCGGCGTGTCTCGCGGCGAGTGATAGCCGTCGTGCAGCCCGCCGAAGAAGTAGCACACCGGCACGCCCGCTCGATAGAAGGCCCCGTGGTCGCTGCGGCTCAGCCGCATGAACTCGGGGTGCTTGAGGCGCAGGCCGACGTGGCGGTTCGCCTCCTGGTGCAGCTGGTGCAGGGTCGGGCTGGAGCGGGTCGCGACCGCCCAGATGTGATCCGGCTCGTTGCGCCCGATCATGTCGAAGTTGATCATCAGCGCGGTCCGGTCCAGCGGCAGCGGCGGGTTGGCCACGTAGTAGGCCGAGCCCAGGCGCCCGATCTCCTCGGCGTCGAAGGCGACGAGGACCACCGTCCGGCGCGGCTTGAGCGGCAGGGGCAAGGCGCCCAGGGTGCGCGCGATCTCGATCACGGCCGAGACGCCGCTGGCGTTGTCGTTGGCGCCCGGATGCAGGCCGTCGATCTCGACCCCGAGGTGGTCGAGGTGCGCGCCCACGACCACGGCCTCGTCGCGCAGGCGCGGGTCGCTGCCGACCAGGACGCCGATCACGTTGCGCCCGTAGCGACCCGGCTTGACCCGCCGCAGGCGGAGCATGACCGAGCGCTCGAGCTGCGGAGGCCGGCGCAGGGCCGCCCGCCCGCGGCGGACCTCGTGGGCCAGCTTGCGCAGGCGCCCCGGCGTGAGGCCGCTCAGCCGACAGGCGGCGGCCCGGCGGAGGTGGACCACGGGGATCCGCACGTCGGGGGGGAGAGCGGCCTCGAGCATGCGCGGGGTGCTCTCGTAGCCGACCCACTCGCGCCAGTCGGCGGGGTCGTCGACCACGAGCAGCGCCGACGCGCCGAGGGCTTGAGCCGCGCGCGCCTTGGCGGCCAGCGCCCCGTCGGGCAGGAGCGGATCCAGCCAGCGCCGGGCCTCGCCCGACCAGGGCACGCCGCCGAAGGCCAGCGCGACCTTCCCCTTCAGGTCGCGCCCCTGCAGAGAGTCGAAGCCGAGGGAGGGGAGGCGCAGGCCGTAGTCGACGAACTCCAACCCGGCGCGGAGCTCGACCTCGGGCGTCCCGAGGTGCATCGGCTGGAAGTCGGCGCCGAAGAGGAGCACCTCCTCGCCGTCCTTGCCCTCGGCGCGAAGCGAGGCATAGACCCCGGCGCGCGAGAGCGCGAAGGGCTGGAAGTAGCTGCCTCCCACGCCGCCGCCCTGGAGGCCTGCCGCGCGGAACTCGTCCGCCACGTAGCGCGCCGCCAGGAGCGCGCCCGGCTCACCCGCCTGGCGGCCCAGCATGGACTTGCTGCACAAGGCGGCGACATGGCGGACCACGTTGGCGGGCTCGATCCGGCGCAAGCCCAGGCGCAGGGCGAGGGGCAGCTCTCCGACCAGGTGGGAGCTGACCGCGGCCACCGAGCTCGACTCCGCGGCCCGAGCGGGCGCGAGCGGCCCCACTGCCGCGGGCGCCGCGGGCGAAGCCCCGGGCTGGGGCTCGGGCTCACCCGCGCAGGGCGGAGGGAGCACCAGGAGCACGATCATCAGCAGGGCGGCGGACGACGCCCCGATCCAGTGCTTCAACGGACTTCCTCCAAGCGATAGCGGGCCTTCGGCTGCAGCCGGGATCCCAAGTGGAGCACGTAGACGTGGCGTCCGCAGGCGCTTTCGCGCAAGACGGTGCCGGAGCGCTTGCTGCCGGGGCGACGAAGCTGCGGCAGGGCGCCGGCAGGGCGCTCGACGCAGAGCAGGTGCAGCGGCGCCACGAAGCGGCGCTCGCTCTCCTTGGAGCGGCGCACCATGCCGGCGGTGTAGCTGCCAGGGTATGCCCGCAGCACCAGCTTGTTGACCTCGGTCCGCAGGCGGCGCTTGGGGGCGCGCACCTCGAGCCGCCGCTTGCTCCAGCGCGCCTTGAGCCCGGCCCGCTTCGGGCGGCGCTCGCTCAGGGCCAGGGGCCGCAGCTCGGGGTCACCCAGGAGCATGAAGCTCCAGGTCACGCGCTGCGCCTCCTGACGCTTCTTGTGGCCGCGGGTCGCCTTGAGGTCGTCGACCAGGAGGAAGAGCGTGCGCGCGTCGCGCAGCGCCTCGCCGACCGTGGTCCGGCGCCAGAGCAGCGACTGGATCACGGCGTGCGCGAAGGCGCTGCCCGAGGCGGAGTGGATCTTGGTCGTGCTCCCGATCACGCCGGCCGCGCCGACCTCCACCAGGTGCTGGCCCTGGGGCAGGCTGGTGCAGCTCTGGAGGATCACGAGCGGCGCCGCGTCCAGCGCCACCGGGGGCGGGGCGGGCGCGCTCGGCTCGGGCTCGGGGTCGGGCTGCACGCGACCCTGGGGGAGGGGCCAGCGCTCGGGGTAGATCCCCTCGCCTGGCTCGGCGTCCGGCGCCGGGGCAGGGTCCATGTCGTCGTCGGCGCTGGGCTGGGGGGGATCGTCCGCGATCGGCTCGGAGGGGTCCGGGTCCTGGGGCTGGGGGTCCTGGGGCTGGGGGTCCTGGGGCTCCTGCTCCTGGGGCTCCTGTTCCTGGGGCCCCTGCTCCCCTCCCGGCTCCTCCTCGGGCTCGGCGTGCGGCGGCTCCATGGGCTGATAGCCGGGGCCCTCGTGGTCTTCGCTCCCCTCCTCCTCGTATTCCTCGGGCTCGTAGAAGAGCGTGTCGTCGCCGGCGTGGCCCTGGTAGACGGCGAGGTGCGCCCGGGCGAGCGCGGCCCGCGGCGCCGCCGCGTGGAGGGGGACGCCGTAGAAGCCGTCGACCTCGATCCGGTGGTTCTGGAGCTCGGCGGCGCTGAAGCGGGCCACGGTCTCGCAGAGCGGCAGGGGCGCGTCCTCGGGGTTGGGGTTGGCCGCGACGAGGGCGCGGGCAGGCAGACCCTCGAGCAGGCGCGCGCGCGCCACGCTGCGCAGGAGGGCGCGCGAGGCGCACCCGAGCTCCCAAGGGATCCGACCGACCCCCAGCGCCGGCGCCAGGCGAGGACCGCGCGGCGCGGAGCCGGGCTCGAGGCCGACCACGTAGTCGAGGTACTCCTCGGCCCCCTCCTCCTGGATCGCGAGCCGCTCCTGGGCGATCGCGGCCTCGTCCCCCAGGATCAGGAGCGAGCGCAGGGCGGGCCCGCAGCCCGCCACGACGGGGCGCAGCTGAGCCTCGACCAACTCGGCGGGGACCGGAGCGGGATCCTTCTGCTCGAGCAGGAGCAGCGGCGCGCGCCGGGCCAGGGTGTAGTAGGGCCCCAGCCAGGAGGGGCCCGCGAAGCTGTGCCCCGGGGCCGGAGGGCGAGCCACCGCCAGCGCGTGGATCGGGCCCCCCTGCCGGAGCAGGAGCCGCACCTCGCCCGCGGCCTCCGCGAGCGTCATGCAGCGCAGGGCGAGGCCCGCGACCCGCAGGGGGCGCCGAGCGACGGCCCAGGGCTGACGGACCCCCAGCTCAGCGCAAGCGCGCGCCAGCCCCGCCTCCCCGCCGCGGCGGTAGAGGAGGACCGGAGCGCGCTGGAGCGCGGCCAGGGCGGCGGCCTGCAGGATCGCGGCTGGGTCGTCGCAGGGCGCCAGCAGCGCCAGCTCGCTCCGACCCCACAGGGCCCGCGCCAGCTGGAGCGAGGCCCGCGGGCCGTCGCGACCCAGGACCAGGCGCCGGGTGGTGCTCCCGGCGGCCGGACGCAGGACGGGGAAGTCCCCCTCGCAGGCGAGCTGGATCACGGCCCGCGGCTCCAGGCGCTGGATCTCCTCCGCCAGGGGCGGGTCGTCGGGACCCTGGACCAGGAGCCAGGGGGAGTCGGAGGCCACCTGCGCCACCGCCGGCGCCGCCAAGGCCACCAGCCAGGGCACGTCCTCGCACACCACCAGAGTGCCCGATGCGACCCGGGCGGCCCGGCTGGCGCTGGTCGGAGCGGCCGTCGCGGAGCGCGCAGCCGCGGGCGCGAAATCACCGTCCGCGAAGCTGCGCGAGGTGACGCTCGCGCAGGCGAGCAGGATCGCCGCGCCGGCGCCGGTTAGTAGAGTCAGGGGACGAGGGCGCATGAAACCTCCGCTCCCTCCGCAGAGGGCGTCGGCGACACTGAGCACGCCCCGTACCCGAGCATAGGGGCCCTCAACACGTGACCCCGCTTGACCCCTCCGGGGCCCGGCGACGGACGTTGCCGGGGAGGGCAACACCGGTTGCCGGGACGCTACTCCGCGGCCTCCAGGCAAATCACGTCCCGCCGTCCCGCCGCCGCAGCGACCTCGGCTGCGGGAGCGCTCTCGCTAGCGCTCAGCGCGCCTTCGCGGGCGCGCAGGTGACGAATCAAGTGGTCGACCCGGCTCACGGGGAGCTGCCCGAGGTGGTCTACGCCGCCGAAGCCCCAGAGCAGGCTTGGGAGCTCGAAGGGGTCGAGCTCTAGCTAGCCGCTCGACGTAGCCAGCCACGCGCGCGCGGTCCTCCTCGCTGAGCCCTTCGACCTCGCCCGCCCAGGCCTCGAGCAGGTCGACCACCTGCTTGGCCTCGGGTCGAGTCAGCTCCTCGCGCCGAGGGCCGGCGGCGGTTCTGGGCCAGCCGCACGCTGGGAGGCGGAGCTGCTTCGGCTGGCGCGCTCGAGCCCGCCGGCAGCCAGCGAGCCCTACAAGGCCGAGGCTTGGCTCGAGCTACGCAGCGCGCCCGATGTAGCGGTCGTAGCCCGAGCTGATCAGGCTGTAGACGACCACCACGAAGCCGACCTGGGTGCCGGCCGAGAACACGACGGCCAGGGCCATCGCGGTCAGGTAGTTGCCCTGGTTGGTCGTGGCGAAGGCCGAGCCCAGGCCGCCCACCGGCTCCACGAAGAAGTGGCAGGCCAGGGGCAGGTTGAAGGTCGGCAGGCAGCAGACCGCGGGCAGGGTCGACTCCAGGATCAGGACCACGATCGCGGCGATGATCGCGCGCAGGGTGGTCGGGAAGAGGAGCGACACGAAGATCCCCTGGATCACGGCGCTGACGGCCGCGATCGGGATCGCGAGCAGGAGCAAGAACACCGAGGCGGGGTGGATCACGCCGACCGCGGTGAAGATCAGCACGTGCACGAAGGGGAGCGCGATCAGGAAGCTGATGTTGCGCACGATCCCCAGCACCTTGCCCTTGACGTAGACCGGGCACTCGACCGGCGTCGTGGCCAGGAGCACCAGCGAGCCGTCCTCGCGCTCCTGACTGACGGTGGTCGCCGCGATCACGGTCGAGAGGAGCACGATCAGGCCCGCGAGCACCGCGACCGTGACCTTGTGGAAGTCGATGCTGCTCAGCTGGGGGAGGAAGATCAGGTAGCTGACGCCCATCAGCAGCAGCACGAGCAGGTTGACGCGCCACCAGTACTTGAAGCGCCCGATCGTGTTGACCGAGGTCTCCTTCCAGTAGATCGGGTTCCCTTCGCCGACCGGAGGGCGGTCGCGGTCGCTGTCCTTCTTCACCTTGCGGCGGAAGGAGAGCACGCTCTCGGTGAACTGGTCGAAGCGCTCGAGGAACTTGCGCAGCGAGAGCACCCGCTCGATCGAGGCCGCCCGCGGCAGGAGCACGCCCGCGAGCGTCGCGAACAAGAGCCCCATCCCCACGCACCACACCGGACAGACCCACCAGCGGCTCGGGAAGGACTCCGTCGCCACGAAGCTGCTCGTCTGGAACAGGTAGATCATGTCGTAGAGCGGGCTGATGTAGGCGGCCAGCAGCGGGTGGGTCCCCGGCCGGGTCACCACCACGCCCGTCGTGGAGAGGAGCAGCGGCAGCGCGATCACGAAGGTCATGACCACGTAGCCGGTCATGAGCACGGAGGTGGTCTTGGGCAAGATCGTGGACAGGAACACGCCCAGGCCCGCGCCGAACACGGCGAAGGCGACCAGGATCGAGAACTGGACCAGGATCGCGCCGGCCGAGACGCCGCCCAGGGTCAGGAGGGCGAAGAGCAGCGGCAGGGTGAGGAAGAGCAGGAACACCAGGTTGAACAGGCGCGAGAGGAACTTGCCCCACACGATCGCGAAGGGGCCCGCGCTGCTGAGCAAGAGCACGTCGAGCGTGTTCTTGTCCTTCTCCATGGTGATCGCGTTGGCCGTCGTGGCCGGCGCCAGGAGCGCGAGCAGGATCACCTGCAGGTAGGCGCCGTAGCGGAAGATCAAGCCGCCGGTCTCGGCGATCTTGGCGCCCGAGCCCTGCCCCGAGGGCGGCCAGAGCGGGATCAAGCCGATCACCAGCACGGCCAGGAAGATCGTCTGGAACACATAGGTGCGCGAGCGCCGCGAGTGCGCGATCAGCTCCCGCAGGAATACCGGCAACCCGATCACAGTGTCTCCTGGGGGGGCTGCGCCCCCCCAGACCCCCCATCTCTGGGCCCAGAGTCAGCAGCGCTCAATCCTGCTGGTCCGATCCCTATCGAAGAGCTCCTGACCACTTCCGACGCAGGATTGAGACAGAGCTGCTGACTCTTCTGATCCATGAACCCTGAGGCTCCCTGAGAGATACCGCTATCCGGTGGCCCGCTGCGCGGGCCTCGTCGCCTGCGGCGACATGAAATGCGCTCGGACAGGCCTGCATGAGCCTCGACGCCCCTGCACGGCTCGCCCCGGCCTGTCCTCCCGATTCTCGGCGGCCCGCTGCGCGGGCCTTCGATGGTGAGAGGGCGCTCCGAAATGCGCGGCACGCAACTTCGACGCGCTCGGAGGCCTGGGCTCACGCCACCTGTCCCTTGGTGACCTGCATGAAGGCGTCCTCGAGGTCGATCTCCTGCTCGCGCACGGAGACGATCCCGAACTTGTTCTCGACCAGCAGGCGCGGGACGAAGGTCGTGTCCTCGGCGGCCTCGCTGACCTGGACCTCGATGATCCCCTCCGTCGGGTCGAGCAGCTCGGCGCGGGAGACGAGCGCGTGCTCGCTCAAGACCGCCACGGCCTGCTCGGCCGCCTCGCGCACCTGGACCAGGACCACGTCGGCGGCGCGGACCTGCTTGAGGATGTCCTTGAGCGGGCCCGAGAAGAGGAGCTGACCCTGCTCGATGATCCCGACCTTGGTGCAGAGCTCCTTGAGCTCGCTCAGGATGTGGCTCGAGATCAGGATCGTCTTGCCCATGTTGCGCAGCTCCTTGAGCAGCTCGCGGATCTCGATCCGGGCGCGCGGGTCGAGGCCCGAGGCCGGCTCGTCGAGCAAGAGCACCTCGGGGTCGTGCAGGAGCACGCGCGCCAGGGCCAGGCGCTGGCGCATGCCGCGCGAGAGGCTGTCGACCTGGGCCTGCTCCTTGTAGGAGAGGTCGGTCAGCTCGAGCACGTCGCGGATCACGCGCCGGCGGTCCTGCCCGGTGATCTCGTAGAGCGCCGCGAAGAACTCGAGGTATTCGGTGACCGTCATGTCCTCGTAGACGCCGAACTCGTCGGGGACGTAGCCGATCTTGCGCCGAATGTGCTTGGCCTGGCCGTTGACCGAGTAGCCGCACACGAAGGCCTGCCCGCTGGTGGGGCGCAGCAAGGTGGACAGGATCTTGATCGTGGTCGTCTTGCCCGCGCCGTTGGGGCCGATGAACCCGTAGATATCGCCCTGGTCGATGGTCAGGTTCAGCTTGTCCAGCGCCGTGAGGTCCTTGTAGACCTTGGTCAGGTAGCGGGTCTCGATCACCAGGCCCCTCCAGAGGTCTCCGAGTCTACCTGCCAAGTGCAGGTCGGGTCGGCCCCTCTCAGCCTCGCGCTCGCGACCCGCGACCCCGGCTAGGGACGCGCCGCGTAGCGCGCCGGGATCGGGACGCCCGCCTGGCGGAGGATGCGACGGACGGTGCCAGGCTGATAGAGGTCGATGTAGGCGCCCTGGATCTCGGTGCCGCGCGTAGCGCCCCACATGAAGCGGCGCATCTCCCGCTTGGCGTCCTCCTTGGACCAGCCCATGAACTCGATCCGGTAGAGCGCCCCGATCACGCCGGTCCGGTCGGCGCCGCCGGTGCAGTGGAGCAGGATCGGCTTCTTGCTGTCGTCGAGCAGGATCTGGAAGGCGGCCACGATGTCCGCCTCGCTCGGGGCCCGCTTGGAGCTCATGCGCAGGTAGTGGTGCTCGATCCCCTGGTCCGCGATGAACTGGCGCAGGTTGACCTCGCGCTGCTCCTGGACGTAGCGCTGCTCACCTCGCCCCGGCCAGCGCGGGTTCTTGACCCGCACCCAGTGCTTCATCGTCTTGTCCTGGTCGCCGTTCAGGCTGAGGATCGTCTTGACGCCCTTGTCCTTGAAGCGGAGCACGTCCTTGGGGCGGGGCTGGCGCGAGCGGTAGATCCTCAGGTCGAGGTCTCCGCCGGCTTCGTCGAGCTGGCCGCGATTGCGCTTGAAGACCCAGTTCCACTCGCGCCCCTTCTCGAGCAGGCGCCAGACGGTCTCCACCTTGCGCTCGTCCTCGCGCAGCGAGAGCAGGGTCCAGTCGTTCCCGCTGCGGAAGCGGAAGCGGGCGCGGTCGTCGCCGTCGTCGCGCTCGTAGCGATCCCGAACGCCGCTGCTCGCCCCGAGGATCGCCCCCGCCGCCCCGCGCTGGCGCGAGAGGACGAGGTCGTCCTCGTCGACTCCGGCGTGCCCCTCCTCGCGCTCGACGCGCCCGTCGCGGAAGCGGCGCTCGAGCACGTAGCTGGCGTCGGGCTTGATCTTCAGGGACCCCTCGAAGGCGACGCCGCCCACCTCGCCGCGAACGGGGTTGCTCCGCAGGAGCCCGAGCTCTTGCGCGGAGGCGGCAGAGGCGGCCAGGAGCAGGGGGGCTAGCAGGAGCATTACGCGGCGTGTCATTGGAGATACCTCTCGTCCGCGGAGCACGAGTGCAAAGGTCTCGCCAAAGCCACAGCAGCCACTTGGGTCGAACTTCGTGTCAGATCTCCTTCACTTCCGAGATTCGGAAGCCCCGGACGATTCTTCGTAGTGGCCTCGTCTAGCTCCGCGAGACGACCTCGGGCCGGCGAGCGCGCGTCGGGTGCAGCCCGACGGTATCGTCCTCCTGTGTTCGATCCGCTGTTCAACCTCGGCCTCGGCGCGTGCCTGCTGGCGGTGCTGCTATGGATCCGGCGAGACCCGCGCCCAGACACCCTGCTGCGCGGCGGGCTCGTGGTCGGGGTGGCGTTGGCCGCGCTGGCGGCGCTGCTGGCGCGCAACGGGTTTCACCTGATGCGACTGGCGGCGTGGGGGCTCTTCGCCCAGGCGCCGGTCGGCCTGATCGGCGGTGGGTTGCTCCTCCTGGGGGCGAGCTCGGATCCGGGAACGGAGTCGGAGACGGGGCCCGAGACGGGGCCCGAGACGGGGCCGGGGCCCGAGACGGGGCCGGGGCCGGAGACGGGGCCGGGGCTGGAGCGAGGGACGCGGGCGGCCGGGGTCGTGGGGATCGTGCTGGGGCTGCTGCTCCTCGCCGTCGCCGTGGACGCGTTCCTCGTCGAGCCGACCTGGCTCGAGGTGAACCACCACCGGCTCGAGGCGCCGGGG
>CALDQK010000291.1 GCA_937911525.1 uncultured bacterium | reverse complement strand
TGGCAGGCGCTGTGGCAGGCCGAGTGACAGGCGCTGTGGCAAGCGCTGTGGCAGGCCGAGTGACAGGCGCTGTGGCAGACGTTGAGCGGGATGTCCGCCTCGCCGATGAAGTCGGTGTAGGCGACGTGGTCGACGTTGACGTCGATCGAGCGCTCGAAGCGGTCGGGCACGTAGCTGCTGTCGTAGTCGTCGTAGTCGTAGTAGTCGTAGTAGTAGTGGTGCCAGCCGTGGTGCCGCTCGAGGTAGGGGCGCTCGTCGTCGACCTCCGGCGGCTCGTGCCCCAGCTCGACCTTGCCCTGCCACACCGGGAGGATCTTGCTCCGCCAGTGCTCCTTGGTCGCCGTGATGTCGCAGTCCCAGGCCTTCTTCTGGACGGCGTCCACGACCTGCTGGAGCAGCTCCTCGAGCTCGTCCTCGGAGAAGCGCCCGTCGTCCCGCGCGGCCTCGACCATCGCCAGCTCGTAGGCTTCCAGCTTGGCGACGTCGTCGGGGTGCCGCTCGAGGACCTTCACCTCGAGGGGCTCCTCGGAGACCACCTCCAGGAAGCCGGCCTGGGTCAGGCGCTGGAGCATCACGCTTAGGATCCGCTTGAAGGGCATCTCGAGGAAGAAGGCCACCTCGACCGGGGTGAGCGAGTCGCACACCTTGCCGGGCTTGCGGAAGGTCGAGAGCTTGAGCCGCGGCGGGACCCAGTCCACGCTCGTCCAGCGGACCTCGTCCAGGTTCTCGCGCGCCTTGCGCGTCTCGCGGTGCTTGAGCAGCGAGAGCAGCATGAAGGCGACCAGCAGCCCGCTCCCGAAGAGGCCCATGAAGCGGCGCCCGCGCTCGCGACGCCGCGTCAGAGTCTCCTCCCGCTCCTTGCGCCAGCGCTCCTGCTCGGCCCGCTGCGCGGCCGCCCGCTCGCGCTCCTCGGCCAGGCTCAGCGGGCGAGCCGGCACGCCTCGCGGCTGGGCGCGCGCGGGCTGCAGGCCCTCGAACACCGCCAGGGGCACGTATTGCTGCAGCAGGACCGCCTGGTCGGCGGGGACCCGCTCTGCGTGGACCCGGACCGCGAAGCGTCCGTCCGCCTCGCGGAAGTAGGAGAGCTGGTAGCGCTCGTTCATGAAGGGCTCGGTGCGAAACCCGATCGCCTCCGGGTCGACCTGGGTGCTCTCGTCTCCCGCCACCTCCCAGGGGTAGCGAACCCGCACCGTGTAGTGGTCCAGGGCGTGGTCCCAGGTCGTGGGCGCCCAGTGCAGGACGGCCAGCTCGAGCCCCTCGGGCGAGACCGTCTCGGCCAGGTGGCCGGTCGCGCTGAGGTCCGCTCCGAAGCGGAAGCGGAACACGACCTTCCCGCTGCTGACCCCCTCTCCGCCGCCGAACTCGATCGTCTGCTTGCCGTTGCGGAAGCCGCGCACGATCGGGAGCTCGCGCCCCCGCTCGGTCGTCGCGCGCCCGTAGGCCTCGTCCCACACCGGGTTCAGCGAGTCGATCTGCGGGCCGCTGAAGTAGAAGCCGTGCAGGTCGGGGACGTCGACCACGTAGCAGACCGAGTAGGTGATCCGGGCCTGACCGCGCGGGCCGAGCTCGACGTCGACTTCGCACCACAGCGGGTGGCCAGAGCCGGCTTCGGCGCGCCCGACCAGGAGCAACGAGACGAGCAGCGCCGCCAGGACGGCGGCGAGAGACGAACGACGTGGCACGGGCTCCCCCTCGAAGGCCCGCGCACTACAAACTCCGTTCCGGCGACTCTCAGTCGCCTGAGGTCGTTTGACCGCGCGCTCGCCGTGTCACGCCGGTGTGACCGGGCGCGGGAGGCGTCACGAGGGTGGGACGCCGCTCGGGCGCTCCGTCACGTCTGCGAAGCGCCGAGGAGGATCGAATGAAGGGGGAAAACTGGAAGCGAGGAAGACCGGAAGTCGGCAGGGAGCTCCGGTCGCGACGCGCGCGAGGGCGAGCTGCCGCTCGAGAGCCACCTCCCCGTCCCCTTCGAGACACGCTCCGCCGCGCCTGCGCCCCTCGGGTGCGCCGAACCGACTTCCGGTTTTCCGGGCTTCCAGTTTTCCCCGTTCAAGCGGAACGCGAGGGAGCTGTCGCCGTCAGCGACAGCTTCCTGACTAGAACTCGCGGTCCATGACCAAGACCTTGCCCGCCGAGTTGGTCACGTGCAGCCGGAAGCCCGTGAAGCCCTGGCTGACTCGGCTCTGGGTTACGCCCGCGCCGAAGCGATAGTCCGGCGTGAGCGTCGTGGCGGGGGCGCTGGTGTTGAAGGCCGCCACGCCGCCGCTCTGGTCGGCGACCCACACCACCGCGCCGTCGGCCAGGGGCCAGCCGCGGATCGGGGCGCCGCTCAAGGGCGTGACCGGGAAGTTGGGCAGCGCGGCGCCCGCGGTCGTGTAGCCGAACACCTCGCCGGCCTCGTTGCCCCAGAACACCCGGTTGGTGACGAAGTCGACCCACACGTCGCCGCGCGCGGCGGTCGCGTTGGGCTGGATCGGCCAGCCCGGGAGGTCGGCCATGCCGGGGTCGAGCTGGTCGACGCCGGTCACGCGTCCTGTCTCGTCGACGCTCCACATGCCGATCCCCGCGGCCGGGTAGGGCGAGCCGGGGGTCGGGCCCCCAGGGGTCGGGCTGCTGACCTCCACCAGCTGGGTCATGGTGTCGATGCGGTAGATCACGCCGCCGGGGAGCTCGACGTCGACGATCACGTCATCGATCAGCACGTAGGCGTATTCCTGCGACTGGGTGCGCTGGTTCATGAAGAGCCCGACGCGGAGCGTGCGGGAGCCCGCGGTCGTGGCGACGTCGAAGGTCTCGGTCCGGTAGCCGGTGTTGATCAGGCCGTTGTTGCTGCCCCCGCTCGGGCCGTAGAGGCGGGCCAGGTAGTCGGCGCCCCCGTTGCCGTAGAGGACCCCGTCCACGCTCAGGAGCGCCTCGGCGTATTCGTTGCTCTCGCTGGCCCGGGTCAGGCGCAGGTCGTAGGTGACCTGGACCCGGACCGCGGTCGCGCCGCCGGGGACGGTGAACACGCGCTGGAAGCCGGCGGACATGTTCTGGACGTTGTTGTTGTTGCTGGAATATCCGGTCACGGGCAGGACCGCGGCCCCGCCGCTCTGGCCGCCCGTGCTGGAGAAGAAGGCGGTCGCGTAGTTGGGCTGGTTGGTCCCGCGGAAGGCGTCGTCGAGGTAGGTGAAGGACCCGCCGCCCTCGAAGTCCTCGTCGATCACGCGCTGGTCGCCGGTCCCGCCAGCTCCTGCGAAGAGCTTGGTCGTGCCCTGGTCGAAGTCGAGCTCCCCCGCCAGCTCGCTCGTGATCGCCTGGGGGACCACCACGCTCCACACCAGGGCGCCGGTGCTCTGGTTCATGGCGAACACCCGCGGCTGCCCGCCCAGGGTCCCGGCCGCGTAGACCAGCGTCCCGTCGGTCAGGGGCGGGGAGGTGAAGGTGTCGGCGATCTTGAGGTCGATCGAGGGGTCCTGCGAGCTCGAGGCCCCGGTGTCGGTCCAGCGCAGCAGGTAGCCGGTGGTCGTCGTGACCCACACCACGCGCGTGTAGCCCGCGTTGATCCCGTCCCACCAGTAGCCCACCATGTCGCCGCGCGCCGGCGCGACCCGGAAGCCGTAGCCGAGGTCCGCGCCCGTCTCGTTGGGGTTCAGCGCGTAGATCCGGTCGTTGCCGCTGGGGTCCACGTCGCGGAAGGCGGCGTAGGTCGCGTAGAGCGCGAAGGTGTTGAGGTCGTAGGCGGTCTGGGGGAAGCCGACGGTGGTCCCCCGCGTCGTGTCGGGGGCCGCGTAGACCCAGTTGACCGCGGCGCCGCCCTGCTCCGACTCGAAGCCGGGGCCGGCGCCCGCGCCGTTGCTGCCGCGGTCCTCCAGGTTGAGCACCACGTCCCCGCCGCCGTCGCTGTCGAGGAGGCTCACGTTGAACTGGCCCGGCGCCAGGCCGGCGAAGGTCAGGCCGGGCGCGTTGAGGTTCAGCGAGCTGGCCTCGATCGTGAGGTAGGCCGCGCCCGCGCTCGGATCGGGGTTGCTGAAGGCCACGTTGCGCAGGCGGGTGATCGTGGCGCCGGGGCGGACGTCGAGGCCCTCGGCGTCGGCGTCGCTCAGGCTGAGGCCGTCGAGGTCGAGCTCGCCCCTGACCTGGATGTCGATCCGGTCGGCTCCGCCGCGGGTGCGCAGCGTGCCGCCGGCGCTGCGCAGCGCGCCGTCGACGCTGAGGGTCGCCGCCCCGAGCTCGACCACCCCGCCCTCGAGGGCCAGGGCGCCGTCCACCGTCCCGCCGTTGAGCGCGCGCAAGGTCGCTCCGCCGGCGATCCGCAGCGTGCCCTCGATCTGGATCGCCTGCAGGACCTCGACCTGTCCCGCGAGCAGGAGGTCGAAGCCGGGCAGGGAGCGGAGCGAGCGGATCACCGTCCCGCCCGCCGGGTCGAGCACGGGGTTGCCCGAGATCTCGACGTTGTCGAGCGAGGTGGGGAGGCCGGGCGGGGACCAGTCAGCCGGGTTCGACCAGCTGCCGCTCGTCAGCAGCTTGGGCGGGCGGTCGTCGTCGAGGAAGGTCACCTCGTGGCTCGTGATCGCGCCTGGGGTGGCGGGGCCCGTGATCGCGCCCAGGGCCAGCTGGAGCGTCTCGTTGCCCTCGATCAGCAAGTCCTGCTCGACGGTCAGGAGCACGCTCTGGGGGCCGGCGAAGCCAGGGGAGAAGGTGACGCTGGCGCTCAGGCCGCTGTAGTCGGCGTCCGGCCCCGTGGCGGTCGTGGTGCCGCCCACGCGCTCGATGTCGACGGTGATCGTCCCGTCGAGGGTCGCCCCGCCCGTGTCGAGGACGACCTCGACCACGCTCAAGGGGCCGCCGTCGGCCTCGTCCACGCTGGAGCTCACGAGGGCGAAGCTGAGGGTCCCTGGGGTCTCGTCGTCGGTGTTGGTCAAGGAGAGGTCGGGGGTGTCGCCCGCGCCGAGGGCGTTGAAGGCCGGGTCGCCGCCGCTGCTGGGGTCGCCGAGGGTCACCTGGTAGGCCACGCTGCCGTCGAGCAAGGTGTCGTCCTGGCCGGTCACGGTGATCACCACGCCCGTGTTCCAGTTGCCGTCGTCGAGCACAGCCGAGGCGGCCGAGAGCGTGGCCTCGCTGGTGTCGGTGCTCGCGAGCGGGATCGTGACCGGTCCCTGCGGGCGAGCGGTCAAGGTGATCCGGAAGGTGACCGTGCCCCCCGCCTCGGAGGTGCTGCTCCCGCTTTGGTTGTCGAGCACGACGCTCGCGACCTCGTCGTCGCGGTTGATCAGGAACACGTCCGGCGTGTCGATGTCGGTCAGCGCGTCGTAGAAGGGGTCGGTCGCGCTGCTGGGGTCGCCGATCCGCACGATGTAGGCCTGGTCGCCGTCGGCGAACTCGTCGTCGAGGCCCGTGACGGTGACCGTGACCGGCGTCGACCAGTTGCTCCCGTCGAACACCAGCGAGGTGGCGCTGATCGACGCCTCGCTGGGGTCCAGGACGTTGAGCGGGACCGTGACCGGGCCTGAGGGAGGCTCGAGCAGGCGGACCTGGAAGGTCATTTGCCCGCCCGCCTCCGTCGTCTCAGCGCCGCTGGCGTTGAGCACGCTCACGCCCGCGAACTCGTCGTCGAGGTTGCCGAGCTGCTGGTCGGGCGTCTGGTCGGCGGTCAGGCCGTTGTAGGTCAGGTCCGCGCTGCTGGGATCGCCCAGGCGCGCGAAGTAGCTGACCGTGCCGTCGAGGACGGGGTCGTCCACGCCCCGGACCTGGACGACCTGGTAGACGTTCCAGTTGTTCTGATCGAAGGTCAGTGAGCTGGTGAGGGTGACGCCCTCGCTGGTGTCGGAGCTCGCGACGGGGATCGTGACCATGGCGCTGGGCGCCGAGGTCAGGCGGACCCGAAAGCTCACGACGCTGCCCTGCTCGTCGGTGAAGAGGACCGGGGGCGCCTGGAGCTCGACTCCCGCCGCGTCGTCGTCGATGTTCTGGATGTTGACGTCCAGGGTGTCGGCAGCCGTCAGGGCCTCGTAGATCGGGTCTGCGCTGGTCGGGTCGCCCGTGACCAGCTGGTAGGCCACGGTCCCGTCGACCACCGTGTCGTCCACGCCGGTGATCGTGACCTCTTGCTCGATCGAGAAGTTGGTCGGTGTGAAGGTCAGGCTGTTGACGTCGAGGCTGCCCTCGCTCGGGTCCGAGACGGAGAGCGGGATCGTCACGGGCGCGCTGGGGCGGGTCGAGAGCCGCATGCGGATCTTGACCTGGCCGCCACCCTCGCTCGTGGTCGCCGTCCCCGAGGGCACCTTGACGCGCACGCCAGCCGCGTAGCCGCTGTAGTAGCCAGCGGCGCCGCGGTTGTTGGCGACGGCGGAGGTGTTCAGCAGGTAGGGACCGTCTGCGCTGGCGGCGAGGTTCCCCGTGACTCCGTTGACGATGTAGACCCGGATCTCGGGCTGCGAGGCGGGGCTAAAGCCGCCCGAGAGCGGCGAGCCCCCGACCGTGATCGTGGTCCCGACCCGGGTCACGAAGATCGCGCGCGTGGTGCCGATCGAGTCGACGAAGGGGACCTCGACCTTGGCGCGGACCATGTCGGCGTTGGGCGCGACGAGGCTCAGGCTCTGGCCGTTGGTCGAGTTCGCGTTCTGGACCTGATAGAAGTAGGCCGGCTCGTTGGTGGCCACGGCCAGGAGCCCGTTCGAGTCGTAGCTGGACTCGGGGATCTTGAAGTATTGGCCGGCTACGAGCGGGTTCGGGTTCGCCGGGCTGCCGTTCCCGTTGAGGAACACGTTCGTCCCGTCGCGCGTCGCCACGATGAAGGGCACCTCGGTCGCGCTGTCCCCGCTGCCGCTGCCGCTGCCGCGGATCGCGACCCACTCCGAGCCCAGGGACTCGACCGGCACGATCTGGGCCACGCCCATGTCGCGGCCGCCGCCGAGCGCGCCGGAGTTGATCGAGCCGCTCAGCACGGCGACGGGCTTGTTGGCTCGGATGCGCGTGCCGTTGAGCGCGTTGATCTCGCTCACGCTGCCCGAGCCGCTGACGTGCATCGCGATCACGTAGCTCTGGCCGCGATTGAGGCCGACCGAGATCGGCCCTGAGGGGATCCCGTGGACCTGCAGGTTCACGCCGAAGGCGAACTGGTCGAAGGTGACGGTGGTGCCGTCCTCGCTCGCCATGACCGAGATGAAGTGCGCCTTCTGCTCGCTGACGTTGTTGTTGGTCCACACGTGGCCCGAGCGGAACTCGGTGCCGAGGGCGATCTGGCCCTTGGAGGTGATCGACATGCCCTGGTCGCCCGAGCGGTGGCGAATGTTGGCCAGGAAGGGCTGGGGCGCGCTCACCAGCAGGCCCTCGGTCGTGTCGACCGAGCTGAGCGCGCTGGTGCGGATCATGTTCAGGATGCCGTCAGCGGTCGGGTTGGCGGTCCCGAGCTCGACGAAGGCGGGGTTTCCGCTCGAGATCGTGCGGGTCGCGAACAGGTTCCCGTTGGGGGTGCGGACCTCGACCGTGAAGCTGCTCGTGACCGTGGTCGAGAGGTAGAGCCGGTGGCGACCGAGGTCGTTGCCGTCGGTTCGCAGGCCGTCGCGCCCGTAGGTGGGCGGGAAGTAGTGCTCCGTCGCCTCTTGCGCCCTCGAGGGGAGGGCGAGGGCGAGCAGGAGCCCCAGGGGCAGGAGTGCGCGCTGCAAGGTGCTCTGCACGCTTGTACTTAGAGCAATTGGAGGGCCGCTCTCAACCCTTAGGGGAAGTTTGCCCGGTGTGGGTCCTCGGCGACAGCCCTGTCTGGGAAACCAGACAGGTCAGTCGCTCCCGGAGAAGTCGCCTCCGTCGTCGGGCTCCGGCGGGGGCGCCAGGGACACGATCCGGGTCTCCCCCTGCTGGTCCCGGGGCTGGCCGCACCAGGGGCAGAACATGAAGCCCAGGACGGGCTTGCCGTCGGCGCTGGCGAGGTCGAAGCGGAGCACGTCGGCCAGCTCGCTGTCGGGGACGCCGCACTCGTCTTCGCTCAGGACGCGCAGGATCCCGACCAGGATCTTGCGCCGCAGCAGGCAGCAGGTGGTCGGCTGTTCGTCGCCGCTCTCGGGCTCCTCAGGCTCGTCGTCGCGCTCGGGCGGGGGCTGATCGCTCATGGCCTCAGCATAGACGTAGACTGGGGAACATGGAGCAGAGCCTCGCCAGCGCCGACGACGCGGAGCGTCCGCTCGAAGGTCCCAGCCTCGAGGGTCCCAGCCTCGACGGTCCCAGCCTGGAGGCTGGGCAGCGGCTGGGCGAGTGGGTCCTCGAGGCGCCCCTCGGGCGGGGCGCCTTCGCGGCGGTGTGGCGCGCCCGCCACGCCGCGCTCGAGGGGCGGCGCGTCGCGCTCAAGGTCCCGCACGATCCGGCCTTCGCCGCGCGGCTCCACCGCGAGGGCCGACTGTTGGAGAAGGTCTCGGGTCCTCAGGTCGTCGGCGTGGTCGGCCTCGACCCCGACCACGACCCGCCCTACCTCGTGATGGAGCTCGTCGAGGGCGAGTCCCTGCGCGACCGCCTCGAGCGTGAGGCGCGGCTCGAGCCCGCCGAGGCGCGCCGGATCCTGCTCGAGATCGCGCGCGGCCTCGCGCTCGCTCACGCCGCCGGGGTGATCCACCGCGACCTCAAGCCGGCCAACGTGCTCCTCGACCAGGCGGGCGGGGTGCGGGTGGCGGACTTCGGGCTGGGGCGGCTGAACGAGGCGGCCACTCAGGAGCTGCTGGCCAGCGGCAGCCTGCGGACCCAGGAAGGGACGATCGTGGGCACGCTGCGCTACATGGCGCCCGAGCAGCGCGACCCCCAGGGAGAGGTCGACGCCCGCGCCGACCTCTACGCCCTCGGCGTGATCCTGTTCGAGCTGCTCACGGGCGAGGCCCCCTGCGGGGGCGAGGTCGTGAGCGACGTGCGCCCCGAGCTCGACCCGGCCTGGGACGACCTCTACCGCGAGCTCTGCGCGCGCCGGGAGAAGCGCCTCGAGAGCGCCGCCGCCGCGATCGATCGCCTGGAGAGGGTCGGAGTCGAGCCCGTCGGGCCCGACCCCGTCGAAGCCGGCGCGGCCCGTTCGGTGGCGGTGCCCGCGGGCCTCTTCGCGCGCTGGCTGGCCTTCTCGATCGACGCCTTGCCCTTCGTGCTGCTGGCGCTCGGACCCCTGCGGGCGGGGCGCGGCCTGCCCGCGCTCCTCGCCTTCTTGCTCTACGACCTGGCCGCGACCGTGGCCTTCGGGCGCACGGCAGGCAAGTTCTTCTGCGGCCTGCGGGTGGTGAATCGGGAAGGCGGCCGCGTCGAGGGCGCGCGAGCCTTTCAGCGCGAGGCGCTGCGCCTGCTCAGCCTGGCCTCGCTCGGCTTGGGCTATCTACCCGCCCTGATCCCGGGTCTGCGAGCCTTCCACGACACCTGGGCGGACACCCAGGTCGTCCACGACTAAAGGCCCTTAGAGGCCTTTAGATGGGGCCGGCGAGGGGGCGCTGGTGAGCGGAGGGGGGGGTGGCCCTTGGGGGCGGCGCTCCGTGCCATGGGTCTGTCTTTTGGTGGGCGAGCGGTGGGGGGTTGGCCTTTGGGGGCGGCGCTCCGTGCCATGGGTCTGTTATTGGTGGGCGAGCGGAGAGGGGTTGGTTTTTGGGGGCGGCGCTCCGTGCGATGGGTCTGTTCTTGGTGGGCGAGCGGAGAGGGGTTGGCCTTTGGGGGGCGGCGCTCCGTGCCATGGGTCTGTTTTTGGTGGGCGAGCGGAGAGGGGTTGGTTTTTGGGGGCGGCGCTCCGTGCGATGGGTCTGTTCTTGGTGGGCGAGCGGAGAGGGGTTGGCCTTTGGGGGCGGCGCTCCGTGTGGGTCTGTTTTTGGTGGGCGAGCGGAGGGGGGTTGGCCTTTGGGGGCGGCGCTCCGTGCCATGGGTCTGTTTTTTGGTGGGCGAGCGGAGGGGGGGTGGCCTTTGGAGGCGGCGCTCCGTGCCCTGGGCTTGGTTTGGTGGGCGAGCCGAAGGCGGGTTGCTCCGGGCCTAGCTCCCCAGGGCGGCCTCGGCGGCGTCGAAGTCGCGCACCACGGGGACGACGCCGTCGAGGCCGAGCAGGGTGAACACCTGCAGCACGTCGTAGCCCTCGCTCATGGCGGTCTGGCCCTCGAGGGCGTCGGCGTGGCGGGAGTAGACGATCACGAGCCCGCCGCCGCGCTCCTTCAGCTCGTTGACGTTGCCCACGAAGAGCCCGACTCCGGCCGAGGCGATGTAGGTCACCGCCTCCAGGTCCACCGCGATTCGCTGGGCGCCCTTGGCGAGGACCTGGTCGATGGCTTGCTCGAGCTGTGGGGCGGTGTGGATGTCGATCTCGCCTGTGCAGCGGAAGCAGTGGGTGCCGCGCTCGCTCGTCGCGTATTCGATGGACAGGTTGCTCGCGGACTCGCTCATGTCCCTCAGCTTACCCAGCCTGGGTCCCGCTGCCAGGCGCCCCAAGCCCCGCGGTCGCAAGGGTTTTGGCCCTGACATTCGGCCCTATGATTCGCCCGGGCCAACAACGGTCCTCGTCAGCCGTATCAGCTACAAGGGCGCCTTCCGCCCTTCCCCAAACCCCCCAACGGAAACGAACCGGAAAGAGGAAAGAGCATGTCTCCCTCCGCCCGTCCCTTCCTGATCGCCGCGTTGCTGGCAGGTGCCCTGAGCTGGGCCCCGCTGGCTCAGGCGCAGACGGCCACCCCTGAGGCGCCCGCCAACCTCGAGGAGCTGCAGCGCCTCGAGCGCAGCCTGCGCGACCTGGCCGAGCAGGCGATCCCCAAGACGGTCCTGATCAAGGCGATCGCTGGCCCGGGTCGGCAGGGCGCCGGCAGCGGCGCGATCATTAGCCCCGACGGCTACATCCTGACCTGCACCCACGTCGTCGAGATCGGCAAGACCCTCGAGGTCACGACCTCGGACGGCAAGACCTACCAGGCCAAGCTCCTCGGGCACAACAAGCGCCAGGACTACGCCCTGATCAAGATCGAGGCCCAGGGCCTGCCCGTGTTCACCATGGGCGACTCCGACACGGTCAAGGAGGGCGACTGGGTCGCCGCGCTCGGCCACCCGGGCGGCCCCTACCGCGACGTCCAGCCGGCCTTCGCCGCGGGCCGCGTGCGCGGGCTCGACATGAAGCTCCCCGTGGGCCTGATGCAGAAGTACTACAACCACGCCATCATGACCGACGTGCCGATCTTCGCCGGCGACTCCGGCGGCCCCCTGATCAACGCCAAGGGCGAGCTGATCGGGATCAACGGCGCGATCGTGATGATCAACGAGATGGCCTTCGCCGTCCCGATGAACCAGATCAAGCCCGACCTCGCCGCGCTCAAGGCCGGCAAGGTGATCGAGGGCGAGCCCCCCGGTCCTCAGGCCTGGCAGCAGATGCAGAAGGTCATTTCGCCCGAGGACTACCAGAAGATGACCGGCCGGATGTTCAAGAACTTCGGCAAGCTCTTCGGCGGTCAGGGCGGCGAGAACCCCTTCGGCAAGCTGATGGACCCCAACGGTCCCTTCGGCAAGCTCTTCGGCGGCGGCAAGGGCGAGATGCCCGACTTCGGCAAGCTCTTCGGCGGCGAGATGCCCGACATGGGCGAGCTCTTCGGCGAGGACGGCCCCCTCGGCAAGCTCTTCGGCGGCGGCAAGGGCGAGATGCCCGACCTCGGCAAGCTGCTCGACCCCGACGGCCCCTTCGGCAAGCTCTTCGGCGGCGGCAACGGCGAGATGCCCGACCTGGGCAAGCTCTTCGGCAAGGACTCGCCCTTCGGCAAGATGTTCGGCGGCGAGAACGGCGAGGCCCCCGACATGCAGAAGATGATGGAGCGCATGTTCGGCGGCAAGAGCCCCTTTGGGAACGGCCAGAACCCCTTCGGTCGGACCCCGCCGGCGCCCCGGGCGGGTCAGGGCCAGAGCGCCTACGTCGGGCTCAAGGTCGCCGACACGGCTGACCTGGGCGGGCTGCTCGTCGAGGCCGTCCAGCCCAAGGGCCCCGCGGCCAAGGCTGGCGTGCGCAAGGGCGACCTCCTGCTCTCGGTCAACGGCAAGTCGGTCAAGAGCATGGCGGCCCTGCAGTCGGCCCTCGCGGGCAAGAAGCCCGGCCAGACGGTCACGCTCAAGGTCCTCCGCACCCAGTTCCTGGACACCGAGCTCGTCGAGCGCGAGCTGCAGCTGAAGGTCGTGCTGGGCGCCCGCTAGGGAGCCCAGCCCACTTCTTAGGAGACGAACATGAACTCCCCTCGCTCTCTCGCGCTCTTGCTGACCCTGGCCCTGGCCGGCGCCTCGCCGGTCCTGGCCCAGGACGACGCCCCCCGCGCCCAGGACGCGATCGAAGGCCGCAACAGCTGGCTCCGGCGCGCTCTGACCAAGGTCAACGCCCAGAGCGCCCAGCACGTGCTCGTGCTGACCGGCTGTGGCTACGGGGTCACGGTCCCCGGCGGCTACGTGCTGACCAGCAACCGGATCCTGCCCCCCAACGGGCGCACGGTCACCGGCGTCGACGCCAAGGGCGGCCAGCACGTGCTCTTGATCCACGCCCGCAACCTCCAACACGGCGTGGCCCTGCTCCGCTTCGAGCAGCCCAAGGGCGCGCCCAAGCCGATCGCCTTCGGCGCGAGCAAGTCGCTCAAGGTCGGCCAGTTCGTGATGGTCGGCAGCAACGAGCCGGCTCCGATCGCGGTCGGCGTGGTCAGCGCGATCAACCGCCCCGTCGACAAGGGCGAGCGCGGCCCCAGCGGCAACATGCTCCAGCAGCTCTTCTCGGACGGGAGCAACCAGGGGCACAAGCGGGCCTACCCGCGCGTGGTCCAGCACGACGCGCCCCTCGAGGCCGAGCACTTCGGCGCCCCGCTCCTCGACACCAGCGGCAAGCTGATCGGGATCAACGTGGCCTACCCCTTCCGGGGCAGCTCGCATGCGGTCGGGATCGACGAGATCCGCGCCGTGATGCAGGACCTGGTCAAGGGCGGCGTCCAGGGCAGCGCGCCCGCGGCGCCCGATCGGCCCGCCACCCCGGCCACCCCGCGGGACGGCCAGGAGGACGAGCGTCCCTGGCTTGGCGCCTCGGTCGCCAGCGCGACCCCCGCTCAGCTCGGCAAGGGCCACGCCTTCGGGCTGGTCGTCAAGGGCGCCCAGGGCCCCGCCGCCAAGGCTGGGCTCAAGAAGGGTGACGTGATCGTCAAGCTCGACGGCAAGCCCTTCCCCGGGATCGACGCCTTCGCGGCGCGGCTCAACGCCAAGTCGCCCGGCGACGAGGCGACCCTGACCGTCCTCCGCGGCGCCGCCGGCGTCGAGGTCGAGGTCGAGGTCACCCTCGGCAAGCGCGAGTAGCGCCAAACCACCAACCCCAAGCAAGACGGCGCTCGGTGTCGAGCGCCGTTTTGCTTTGGTTGCCTGGCGGGGCACACTGGCCGGGTGAGGCAGATCGGACGCTTCGAGGTGCTCGAGACCCTGGGCCAGGGGGCAATGGGCGCGGTGTATGAGCCCACTCCTTCGCCGAGCGCCTCGCAACCCTCACCCACGCCGCGGGACGCCTCGGCCCTGCCCGAGCTGCCGGAGCGTGGCTGGGTGGCTCGTCCGCGTGACGTGGTTCATCGCCTGCTCGCGACCGAGGGCCTGAGTCGACCCTTGGTCCTCAAGGAGGTCCTCGAGGTTCCCCGTGAGGTGGCCTACGCGCGCTCCTGGAGGGACTACGAGCGTGACCTGGTCGCGATCGGCTGGGTCGATCCCCGGCCGGAGTGATCCGCCGCGCTTTCCTCTCCTCCTCCCTCTCGTAAGCTCTCCCCTCCATGCGCCGGAATCTGCTCCTGCTCCCGCTCGCGCTCGGGGCGCTCGGCTGTCCCTCGACGCCCGCAGCTCCCCCACCGCTCCCTTCGCCGCGCCTGACGCGCTCGGTCGAGCACGCGCGCGGCTCGGCGCTCGGGGTGGGCGGCGTGGCCCGGGTCACGAGCGGAGCGGCCCTGCCGACCCGGCTCTACGTCGTGGCCGTCGAGGAGCTCCCCGGCGACTGGCTCGCTCCGATCGGCAGCTCCCTGCGCCTGCTGACTCGGCCGGGCAGCCCTCGCCTGCTCGAGCTGGAGGTCGTGCTCAGCAAGGGCGGGCGCGCCGGACCCCTCGAGGGCGAGGCCGCTGCGGCCGCGGCCGACCTGGTCGCGGGCAAGCTCGGCGTGCGCGCCACCTCCTGCGGCAGCCTCGAGGGCTTGCTCCTGCCGCGGGGGGTGGTCGAGTTCACCCTCCGCCACGAGGTGTTCCGCGGCGGGCAGGCCTACCCCGAGTCCCTCTCCCTGCGGGTCGGGCGGGCCGAGAGCGAGCTGGACCTCGTGATCGAGCAGCGCCGCTCCGAGGGCGAGGTCCGCCGCGAGCTGGCCGCCCTCGTTCCCCTGCGGGGGCCCCCCCTGCGCTACGGGGTCGTGCTCCCTGCCCCCCTCGACCCCAGCTACGCGGGCTACGCCCTCCTGCTCGAGGTGGACTCGCCGCCCGCGCCCGAGAGCGCCGAGGCGCTGGTCCAGGCTCAGCGCCGCGCCGAGGTCGAGGCCGCCCTCCCGGCGAGCGAGGAGGGGCTCGGGCTGCGCGTCTCGCCGACCCCGCCCGAGCTGCCGAGCGAGCTCGGCCCGCTCGTCGCGCGGCTCGGCTCGGACACCGCGGGCCGCGCGGCCTGGCTGCGCCTGTCCGGCGGGCTTCACGCGCGCCTGGCTGCGACGATCGCGCTGACCGGCAGCCCCGCGCTGCTCGAGCGGCTGCGCGCCGAGCTGGGAGAGCTCGATCCTGGCGCGGCGCACGCCGAGCTGGCCTGGCGCCTCGAGCGCGCAGCCGCCCAGGTGTTGCTGGAGCGCCTCGCGGCCGGAGCGGAGGAGGCGGCCCTCGCGCCCGCGGACGAGAGCGCTGAGGGCGACCCCCAGGCCGCGGCGGAGGCCGCCGCGCAGCAGCAGGTCGAGCGGGGCCTCGCGCGCTCGTTGCTCGAGGAGCGCGCTGGGGCGCTGGACGGCGTGCAGCTGCGGGAGAGCCTCCAGATCGCGCGGGGGCTGGCGGAGTGGGAACAGCTCCTCTTCGCCGAGAACTGGGACATGCTGAGCGACCCCGGCGCCGCCGCGCGCGCGCGGGCCTATCGCTGGTTGGCGCGGGGGGGGCGGGCGCCGGAGGGTTACGACCCCTTTGGGACGTCGGGCGAGCGGCAAGCTGCGCTGCGTGCTGTGCGGGCTGAGGGAGCGTCCCAGTGAGCGGAGCGCGCGACGAGGAGACGGAGCCGGAGACGGGGACGGAGCCGGAGACGGGGTCGGAGACGGAGACGGGGACGGAGACGGAGACGGAGACGGGAACGGGGCCGGAGACGGAGACGGAGACGGGAACGGGGCCGGAGACGGGGCCGGAGCCGGAGCCGGAGACGGAGACGGGGCCGGAGACGGGGCCGGAGACGGAGACGGAGACGGGAACGGGGCCGGAGACGGAGCCGGAGACGGAGACGGAGACGGAGCCGGAGACGGGGACGGAGACGGAGACGGAGCCGGAGACGGGGACGGGGACGGGGACGGAGACGGGAACGGGGCCGGAGACGGGGCCGGAGGCAGAGACGGAGACGGCAGAGGCTCGGCAGCCGCGCTGGAAGCGCTGGCTCAAGCGGGCTGCCCTGGCCTTCGTGGTGTTCCTCGTGCTGCTGCGGGTCACCTTGCCGTGGCTCGCGCCGCCGATCGTGTCTTGGGTCGCCGGGTCCATGGGCCTGAGCTGCAGCCTGGACGAGCTGAGCCTCGGCGTCATGGCGGGGGAGGTCGAGCTCGAGGGGCTGCGGCTGAGTCGCGCCGAGGGGGGCACCCTGGCCAGCGTCGAGCGCGTGCGCGTCGACCTCTCGCTGGGGGCTCTGCTCGGCGGCCAGGTCGTGATCGAGCACGCCAGCGTGGCGGGCCTGCGGGTGTGGGTCACCCGGGACGAGGAGGGGGTGCTGCAGTGGCAGCAGGCCTTCGCGCCCGACCCGAACGCGAGCCCGACCCCTACGCCGAGCCCCGAGTCCGAGCAGGAAGGTGAGGACGAGGCGGCTTCGCCCCTGCCCGATCTGAGCTGGCTGCGGGTCGACTCGGTGCGGGTTCGCGGGGCGCGCCTCGAGCTGAGCGATCGCTCGGTCAGCCCGCCCCTGCACCGCAGGATCGACTTGTCCTGCGAGCTGCGCGACTTCTCGGGCTCACCCGGCGCCTCGCCGGCTCAACTCGAGCTGGACCTGCACGCGCTCGAGCTCCTCGGCGCCCTGCGGGTCCGGGGCGCGCTCCAGGCCAGCCAGGAGGGGGTCGACGTCTCGCTCAGCGCGCGCGCGAGCGAGCTGCTGCTGCAGCCGCTGGCGGGCGTCCTGCTCGCGGCGGGGATCGAGCCCCGAGCGCGGGCCCTCGACCTGCGCGCGCGAGTCGGCGCCGGGTTGCGCCCCGCCGAGGGGGGCGCCCTGGCCGCGCGGGCCGAGGTCCACGACGTGGCGCTGATCGCCGACGGCGCGGAGACCCTGGCCCTCGATCGGCTCAGCCTCGACGCCGCGGCGCTGGGGCCCGAGCGGCTGCACGTCGCCTCGATTCGGCTCAGCGGAGCGCGCGGGCGAGCGCGCCGCACCCCGCGCGGGGGAGTCGTGGTCGCCGGGCTGGAGCTCCTGCCGGCTGAGGCGCGCCCTCCCGCGAGCCAACCTCCCGCGAGCGAGCCTGCCGCGAGCGAGCCGCCGGGCGCGAGCCCCGCCGGCGCGTCCCCGGAGCCGCGCCAGACCCTGGCGCAGCAGCTCCAGGGCCTGCCCGCGGTGATCCTGGATCGCCTCGTCCTGAGCGAGTGCCGCTTCGACGTCCGGGACGAGGCCGTCCGCCCGCCCGTGCGCCTCGAGGCCCACCTCGACGCTCTCCAGCTGGCCAACCTGCGCTGGCAGGAGGGCGAGCCGCAGGTCGGCGAGCTGGGCCTCGCGCTGCGCCTGCCGGGCGTGGTCGGCTCGGTGGCGGTCGTCGGGAGCGCGACGCTGGAGCGGACCGGCGCCGAGCTGAGCGCCGCGGTCGAGCTGAGCGGCGTGCGGCCCCACGCGCTGGAGCCCTACCTCCGCGCGGCCGGGGTGGAGTCGACCCTCCAGAGCGGGCGCCTGCTCCTGGGCCTCGGCGCCGCGGCGCGGGTCGAGGGCGACACGCTGAAGCTCGACGCCAGCGCCCGCGACCTGCGCTTCGAGGACGGCCCGACGGAGTGGCTCGGCCTGCAGCTCGCCTCCCTCAGCGGGCTGGCCCTGGACCTCGGCCCGAGCGGGGGCCCGCTCCAGCTAGGCCGCGTCCAGCTGCGCGGGCCCCGCCTGATCCTGCGCCGCGAGGCGGACGGGGCGCTCGTGGCCGGCGGGCTGCGCGTCCCGCCCCCCAGCAGCTCGCCTGCGCCGGCCCCGGCGGGCGCCCCAGCCGC
>CALDQK010000290.1 GCA_937911525.1 uncultured bacterium | reverse complement strand
CGCCGCCAGCTGCGCGAACACGAAGGCCCGCTCGTAGCCGCCCTCCGCCTCGAGCGTCTCCGCCAGCCACACCTGCGCGGAGGAGTTCCCCTCCTCCGCGACGCGCTCGATCTCGGCCCGCGCTCGGGCCGCGGCGGCCTCGTCGTCGGCGCGACGCGCGTCGCGGTAGTCGAGCAGCGCCGCGTAGTAGGCCGCCTCGGCTTGCTCGGTGGCCTGGGCCCGGAGCAGGTCGCGGAAGCGGCGCGCCGCGGCTGGGTCGTCCTCCTCGCTCTGGAGGCAGGCCCAGTAGCAGGCCTGCGCGTCGCCCTTCTGGGCGGCCTCGGCGTAGAGCTCGCGCGCCCGGGCCTGCTCGGCCGGCTCCCCCTCGCTGAGAATGTGCGCCAGGCAGCGCGCGCAGGACGGCGGCCCCTCCGCGAGGGCTCCCTCCAGCAGCGCTCGCGCGCGCTCCCGGTTGGCCAGCCGCTCGGCGGAGCTCACCAGCTCCCGGCCGAGGAGCAGGCCCGCCAGCCGCTGGGCCCCCAGGGGGTGGCCCTGTTGGCGCGCTCGGTCGAGCCACATCGCCGCGGCCTCGAGGTCCTGCGCGACGCCGCGCCCGTAGAGGAGGTCCAGCCCCTTGGTCAGCGCCTGCTCGGCGGCCTGGTCCACGCTGAAGCGCGCCGGCACGAGGCTGCCCGCCACCTGGGGAGTCGGGCTCGGGCTGGGCTCGCTCGCGCGCCCCTGCTCCTCGAGCGTGCGCAGCCAGGCGCCCGCCGCGAGGGTCGAGAGCGCGGCCAGGGCCAGGCCCGCGAGCAGCGCCCGCGAGGCCCCCGAGCGCGGCTGCGCGCGCTGGCGAGCCTGCGCCAGCGCGCCGGCCAGCGCCCCGGCGTCGGGGTAGCGGCGCGCCGGGTCGGGGTCCATGGCGCAGCGGACGACCTCGGCCAGGGGCTTGCTGACGCCGCGCAGCCGCGGCCGAGCGGCGGTGTGGGCCGCGATCAGCTCGTGCATCGTCGTGACGTGCGCGAAGGGGTGCTCGTCCCGCAGGAGCTCGCACAGGATCACCCCGAGCGAGTAGACGTCCGCCCGGGGGTCGCGGGCCTCGAGCCCGAGCAGCTGCTCGGGGGCGGCGTAGAGGGGGGTCCCCAGCTGCGCGTTGCTGCGGGTCAGGTCGTCGACGCCTTCGCCCCAGGCCAGCCCGAAGTCGCACAGGTAGAGCTGCCCGCGCTCGTCCACGAGCACGTTCTCGGGCTTGAGGTCGCGGTGGACGACGCCCTGCGCGTGGGCGTAGGCCAAAGCCTCGGTCAGCTCTGCGAAGCGCTCCAGGCGCTCCAGCGGGAGCAGCCCCTCGCAGTGCCGGCGCAGGTCCTGCGCTCCCTCGATCAGGGCCGTGATCAGGAAGGGGGCGCCGCCTTCGAGCGCGCCGCCGCCGTAGACGGGCAGGATGCGCGGGTGGCTGAGCGAGGCCAGCAGCTCCCCCTCACGGGCGAAGCGGCGCAGCCGCTCCTCGCTCCAGGGCTGCGCGGTGCTGAGCTTGATCGCCACGTCGCGCTGGAGGGCGAGGTCTCGCGCGCGGTAGACGCGCCCCATTCCGCCGGCGCCGAGCACCTCCACGATCCGGTAGCCGCCGAGCTCGCTGCCAGCCCCCAGCTGCTCCGCGCTCTCGTCGAACTCGCTGAACGACCACTGGACGTCGCTCACGCCCGCGCGGCCTCCCGGCTCACTTGCCCTGCAGCGCCGCCTGAGCAGCCCGGGCGGCCTCGGGGTCGTGGCGCGGCGTCTGACTGAGGAGGACCTTGGTCGAGGGCGGGTCGAGGCGCTGGCACTCCTGCCAGTCGGCCTTGGCCTCCGCCAGCTTCCCCAGGGCGTGGTAGCTGAGCCCGCGCAGCCAGAGGAAGCGGACGTGCTTGTTGCGCTCGCGCGGGTTGCGCTCCAGGAGCGCCGTGGTCGAGCGGACGGCGAGGTCGAACTTGCGCAGGGCGAAGGCGAGCGAGGCGTGCTTCTGGAGCGGACGCGGCGGCGGGGCGTCGCCCGTGATCGCGAAGATCTCCTCGTAGGCCGCCAGGGCGAGCTCGTTCTTGCCGGCTCCGCCGCTGGCGAAGGCGCGGCACATGTAGGGCCGCGGGTGATCGGGGGCGTAGGGGAGCACGGCCGCGATCAGCTTCAGGGCCTCGGCCTGCTTGCCCTGGTCGTTGAGGCAGAAGGCCAGGCTGAAGTAGGGGTCGACCCAGGTCGGCTCGAGCGCGATCGCCTCGCGCGCGAGCTGCTCCCCCTTCACGTTGTCGCCGGTGTGCGAGAGGTAGGCGGCGTGCGCGTTCTTGCCCACGGCGCCATCGGGGTCGAGGCGGACCAGCTCCGCCAGGGTCTTGAGGCCCTGCTGAAAGCGCATCGTCCAGAGCTGGTTGAAGGCGCGCACGTAGCGCGCCTTGAGCCCATACACGTCGCGGCGCTGGGAGAGCTGATTCGCGAGGGTCGTGGAGCGGTGGTAGCGCCCGCGGCGGTGGAGCAGGTCGATCCGCTCGAGCTGCACCTCGGCCCGCGCGGCGTCGCCGCCGGCTTCGGCCTCGGCCTGGTCGAGCAGCGCGAGCAGCTCCTCGAGCGACCCCTCTCGCGCGCGGGCCTTGCGGCGGACCTCGGCCAGCTTGCCCGCGCCCCAGGGGGGCTGCTGCGGGGTCGGCAGGGGCGCGGTCGCGCTCTGCGCGCCCTCGAGCTGCGTCAGCCAGCCGCCGAACTGATAGCGGTTGGCGACCTGGTAGGCCTCCTCGCGGTTCTCGGCCAGGGCGGCGCGCAGGTCCTCCTCGCTGCGGGTGCGGTCTCCGGCCGAGTAGCGAATCACGGCGCGCACCACGTAGGACTCGGCGCGCGGGCGCTGGGCGACCAGGCGGTCCACCAGCTCGAGCGCCTCCTCGCGCCGCTGCAGGCGCCAGGCCAGGAGCGCCTGGCTGGAGAGCACCTGATAGAAGGGCCGCTCGCACAGCTCCAGGGTCCGCTTGAAGGCGGCGTAGGCGCGCTGGAAGTCGCTGTGGGCGAAGCAGAAGCCCTCGACCATGTGCAGGCGCGGGTGGTCGGGCGCGAGCTTGCGCGCCTCCTC
>CALDQK010000289.1 GCA_937911525.1 uncultured bacterium | reverse complement strand
CCCCGACGGGCTCGAGATCGACCCCAAGCAGCGCGGCGTCTACCGCTGGACGCGGGACGGCAGCGAGCTGGTCTACGTGGCGCCGGTCGCCGACGCCCAGATCGGCGACGAGCTGAAGGCGGGGATCCGCCTGGGAGGCTGGGAGATTCCCCCGCCCCGGCGAGTGACCCTGAAGCGAGGCTTCTTCATTGGCCGCTACGAGGTCACCTGGCACCAGCTCGACGTGTGGGTCAAGGCGACCCAGCGCCCCAACATGCCCAACGCCGAGTTCCGCTACGACGCGACCTCAGCCGGCCTCGACATGACCCAGCTGCAGGAGCTGACCACCCCGGTCCGCGTCCAGGACCCCGCCACCCCCTACCACCGCTCCAACTTCCAGGAGGCGCGCGACTACTGCGCCTGGGCAGGCCTGCGCCTGCCGACCGAGCTCGAGTGGGAGCTCGCGGCCAACGGGGGCGACGGGCGGCGCTTCCCCTGGGGGGGAGAGTCCTGGGACGAGCCCGGCCGTATCAACCGCCTCGGGCCGAGCGACGGCCATCGCTTCGCGGCGCCGGTGGGCTCCTTCCCGGACGGCGCCTCGCCCGCGAGCTGCCATGACATGCAGGGCAACGTGTGCGAGTGGGTCGTGCCCACGAGCCCGATCCCCGAGGAGAAGGTGCTCGAGCTGCGGCGCAAGCGGCGCAAGGCGCTCGAAGCCCAGAACGTGGCGCCTGCGCGGATCGACGCCGAGGTGGCCAAGCTCCAGGCCACGCTCTTCGGCGTGGTCAAGGGCGGCAGCTACCTCGAGGATCAGGAGTACGCGTTCGCCAACGCGCGCCGGCGCTTCCCCTACCGCCTCGCCCGCCAGGACGACGTCGGCTTTCGCGTCGCCCTCGACGAACCCCAGGAGCAGCCATGAAGCACGAGCTCGCCGTCGCCCTGCGCGCGGTCCAGCGCGCGGTCCGCCTGACCCGACGGGTCCAGCCCAAGGCCCAGGGAGACGGGCCCGGGGGGGTCGCCCTCGACAAGGACGACCAGAGCCCGGTCACGGTGGCCGACTTCGGCGCCCAGGCGCTGGTGTGCGCGACCCTGGCCGAGGCCTTCCCCCGCGACCCCGTGATCGGCGAGGAGAGCGGCGACCAGCTGCGCGAAGCCGGCAACGTCGCGCTCCTGGCCCGCGTCACGAGCGAGGTCCGCCGCGAGGTGAGCGAAGTCGACGCCGGCCAGGTCCTGCGCTGGATCGACCGCGGCGGCCAGCGTGAGCCCGCACCGCGGGCCTGGACCCTGGACCCGATCGACGGGACCAAGGGCTTCCTGCGCGGCGAGCACTACGCCGTCGCGCTCGCGCTCCTCGCAGGCAACCAGGTCCAGGTGGCCGCGTTGGCTTGCCCGCAGCTCCCTTGCGGCGAGCACACCGGCACGCTGGCCTGGGCGATCCGCGGCGAGGGCGCCTTCATGGTGCCCCTCGACGAGCCCGAGGCCGCGCCGGTCCGCCTGGCGGTCGCCCAGCGGCCCCTGCCCGAGGCGCGCCAGCTCGAGTCGGTCGAGCCGGGCCACCACGACCGCGAGCGAGCCGAGCGCCTGCGCAGCGCGGTCGTCGCCGCGCCGTTTCCGATGCCGGATGCG
>CALDQK010000288.1 GCA_937911525.1 uncultured bacterium | reverse complement strand
CCCCGTGGCGCAGGCGTCGACCCCCGCCTCCAGCCCGACCCCGTCCGAGGCCGAGGCGCCCGAGTGGTTCCTGGCCCTCGCGCCCGACCAGCGCCCGGCCCTGCCGCTGCCCGAGGGCGTCACGTGGGGCGAGACCCCCGGCGACTACCTCCACGCCCGCGACGGCTCGCGCCTGGTGTGGGTGACCCCCGGCGCCTTCCGCATGGGCTGGGACGAGGACGAGCGCTGCAAGCCCAGCCACCCGGTCCTCGTCACGCGCGGCTTCTTCCTCGGCAAGCTCGAGGTGACCTGGGCCCAGTTCGATCGCTTCTGCCAGGAGACCGACCGCTCCAGCCCCTCGCGGACCTACACCTACCGCGGCGACACCTATCAGGCCAAGGACGAGCACCCCGTGTTCTCGGTGACCTGGTACGACGCCGACGCCTACTGCCAGTGGGCGGGGCTGCGGCTCCCGAGCGAGGCCGAGTGGGAGCTCGCCGCCCGCGGCCGCGAGGGCCGCTTCTATCCGTGGGGGCACGACATTCGCCCCGCGCTCGAGAACGGCAACTTCGGCGCCTACTCCAGCAAGGCCGACAGCAGCAAGGACGCGCGCGAGGAGGCCGACGGCTACCCCTGGCTGGCGCCCGTCGGCTCCTTCCCCAGCGGCGCCTCCCCCTGCGGGGCCCTCGACATGAGCGGCAACGTGGCCGAGTGGGTCGCCTGCGGTCACGTCGACTACACGCCGGCGGCGCGCGTCGACCCGCGGATCCCCGGCGGCCGACCGGTGTGGCGCGGGGGGGGCTGGTCCAACCACCCCGTGATCACCCACGCCACCTACCGCCGCTGGGGCGGCAAGCGCTTCAAGGGGGGAAGCCTCGGCTTCCGCGTGGCCCTCAGTCACTCCGGCGACCCCGGCGCCGGCTACCCCGCCGACCCCCTGGCTCGCGCCAAGGCCTACCTCGACGACCACGGCGGCGACCGCGAGGCGGCCCGGATCGTGGCCGAGCTTTCGCGGGAGTAGCCGACGCTTTACCTTGGGCCTCCTGCCTTGCGCTTCAGGAGGAGACCGCGTGTCCGCCCCCGAGACGACCCAAGCGATCGCTGTGGACCCGACCCATCCCGAGTGGCGCCCGAGCCTGCGCGGGATCCCGGACGTGATCGCCTTCGCCTGTTCGATCCCGGCCACGGTGATCCTGGCCCAGCACGCGGCCAGCGCGCTGGGCGCCTTCTGCGCGATCGTGTTCGGCCTCGGGCTGGCCTGCATGCTCGGCATGAGCGCGGTCTACCACCCGATCGACTGGAGCCCGCCGCGCAGGGCGGTCCTGGCGCGCTTCGACTACGCCTCGATCTACCTGCTGATCGGCGCGAGCTACACGCCCTTCTGCCTGGCGACCGACCTCGCCTTCGGCCCCGAGCTGCTGGGGATCGTGTGGGCCTGCTCCCTGCTCGGCGCGGGCTACAGCCTGTTCCGCAAGCACGTCTCGCGCGCGATCCGGGCCGGGGTCTACGTGTTCCTGGGCGTGGCCATGGTCCCCAACGTGCTCAACCTCTACGCCGCGATCCCCGGGCGCGCCTTCGCGTTCTCGCTCCTCGGCGGCGCGGCCTACATCACGGGCGCCCTGGTCTACGTCGCGCGCTGGCCGAACCCGGTCCCGCGTCACTACGGCCACCACGAGGTGTTCCACCTGTTCGTGTTCGCCGGCGCGGCGTGCCACTACGCTGCGATCTGGGAGTTCATCGCCTAGAGCAGGTCCGCGTCCGAGCAGCGAGCCCAGGTTGGCTGCGGCGACGAGGAGAGCCCGTGAGTCGCGACACACCGCCGCACGAGGAGCACCCGAGCGAGGAGGAGGAGGACGAGCGGTCCTCCTGGGCCGTACCCTGCGCGGACGTGCTGGCGCGGCTCTCGGTCGAGCCCGCGCGCGGGCTGAGCGAGGGCGAGGTCGAGGCGCGGCGGGAGCGCTTTGGCCCCAACCGCTTGCGCGAAGCGGCGCAGCGGAGCCCGGGCCAGATCCTGCTCGACCAGTTCCGCAGCCTGGTGGTGCTGCTCCTGCTCGGCGCGGCGCTGCTCTCGGCCGCCTTCGGACAGGTCGTCGAGGGAGTCGCCATCGGGGCCGCCCTCCTGATCAACGCCGCGATCGGCTTCGTGACCGAGCTCAAGGCCCTGCGCGCGGTCGCGGCGCTGCGGGAGCTCTCGACCGCGACGAGCCGGGTCCGGCGTGCGGGGCGAGAGCAGGAGCTCGCCAGCGAGGCCCTCGTGCCGGGGGACATCGTCCTGCTCGAGGCCGGCGACGTCGTGCCGGCCGACCTGCGCCTGGTGGAGGTCGAGGAGCTACAGGCCGACGAGTCGACGCTCACGGGGGAGTCGCTCCCGGTGGACAAGGCGGCGCGCCCCGTGCCGCAAGACACGCCCTTGGCGGAGCGAACCTCCATGGTCTACGAGGGGACCTCGCTGGCGCGCGGGGCGGCCGTGGGGGTGGTGGTCGCGACGGGCATGCGCACCGAGCTGGGCCGGATCGCCGAGCTGGTCGAGCAAGCAGAGGAGCACGCCACGCCGATGGAGCGCCGCCTGGAGGCCCTCGGACGGCGGCTGATGTGGCTCTCGCTCGCGATCGGCCTCGTGATGGCCGTGGTCGGGATCACGGCGGGAGTCGAGCCCTTCCTGATGGTCGAGACGGCCATCGTGCTCGCGATCGCCGCCGTCCCCGAGGGCCTCCCGATCGTGGCCACCATCGCGCTGGCGCGCGGGACTTGGCAAATGAGCCAGCGCAACGCGCTCGTCAATCGCCTGGAGGCGGTCGAGACCCTCGGCTCGATCAGCGTGATCCTGAGCGACAAGACGGGGACGCTCACCGAGAACCGGATGGTCGCGGCTCGCGCCCGCACGTCCGCGGGCGAGCGCTCCCTCGCGGACGCCCTCGACGAGC
>CALDQK010000287.1 GCA_937911525.1 uncultured bacterium | reverse complement strand
CGCGTGTGGGACGACGGGCAGATGTTGCCCACTCGAGCGGGTCGAGGAAACGAACCGGGCCTGGGGGACTGCTAACGGTAGCGGAACTCCTCGACCGCCTCTTCGATCGACTCGGCGACCATGAAGAAAGTCATGAGGCCGATGGAGTCGATCACGACACGCACGGTCGGGGTCAAGCTGGCCAGAGCCAAGGCACCACTTCGGGAGTTCATCGTGTCGTGCAGGTTCAGCAGGTAGCCCGCCGTCGAGCTGTCGATCGAGAGCACGTCGTCGAAATCGACGACCAGCCAGCGAATCGCCTCGTCTGCGTCGAGCAGCTCGTCGACGTATTCCCGAAACTCCGCGCTGGTTCGGGCACGAATGTGGCCTTCGGGGCGAACGGCCAGGCCACCGTCGAGGCCGGAGAGGGGTTGGGTCTTGATCCAGGAAGCGCTCACCTGGTTGCAGTGTAGCGAGGCCGCTCCCGCAGGCCTAGCACGTTGAACCTGCTCACTCCTTGGGGACGTCGATCAGACCGTCCAGGAGCTCGACAACCGCCTTGCCCAGCGCGTCTCGGTTGCCCCCCGACTTGGCCAGATAGCGAGTCAAACCGAGGCGTAATCCCTCGCGCTCGCCCGCGTCGAGGTCCCGGCCCGAGTAGATCAAGAGGGCAGGAGGCGTCCCGTCACGCCCTCGCAGCGCCCTCACGACCTCGAACCCATCGACCGAGGGGAGCCCGACGTCGAGCACGATCAAGTCGAAGTCGCGATCCTGCGCCAGGCGAATCGCCTCCGCCCCGTCGCGGGCTTCGACACAGCGCGCTCCTAGGTGCAGCAGCAACTTGCAGGTCACCGCGCGGGAGTCGTCGTCGTCCTCGACCACCAACACCCAGGGGCGCTCGTCCTGCTCCCCCCGCACCGCTCGGCGAACGGCGCGCAGCAGGCGCCGCTCGGTAGCAGGCTTGTAGAGCCAATCGAGCAGGAGCGGATCCGACACGGAGTCCGCCGTGCTACCCGTCAGGACCACGACCGGCACCTCGCGGGCTGCTCCAGCTCGCATCCACTCCAAGAGCTCCAGGCCCGAGCCGTCGGGGAGGTTGAGATCGAGCAGGATGAGGGCCGGCAGCTCGTCGCCGCTGAGAGCCTGCTTCGCAGCCGCCAGGCTCAGCGCAACCCAGGGCTCGTAACCGGCCTGCTCCAGCACGAGCTGCAGCTGCTGCGCGAGATCGGGGCTGTCCTCCACCAGCAGCACGGGCGTCCCCCGGGCCGCTGGAGGCGGCGAGAGCTGCAGGCGCTTGCGAGTCGGCAGCTCGAACCAGAACGTGCTGCCCCGACCTGGCTCGCTCTCGACCCCGATCTCCCCGCCGTGCTCCGCGACGATGGCCTTGCTGATCGCGAGCCCTAGCCCGCTGCCCGAGCGGCGACGCGTGCTCCCGCCGTCTAGCTGCTCGAAGCGGCGGAAGAGCCGCGCCCGCGCGGCCTCCTCGATCCCGGGACCTTCGTCGCGAACCTCGAAGCGGAGCCTGCTGCCTGACAAGCGCCAGCTCAGGTAGACGGCGCTCTCGGGAGGAGAGAACTTGATCGCGTTGCCGATCAAGTTGACCAGCACCTGCAGGAGTCGATCCCGGTCCGCCAGGCACTCGGCGCCTCGGAGGTCCGCAGCTCCGGCCACCTCGAGCTTGATCCGGTGGTCCTGCGCCAGCCCGCTCAGGTCAGCGCAGGCCTCCTCGCACAGGGACTGCGCGGAGACGGGCTCCAAGGTCAACACCATTCGGCCAGCTTGGATCTTCTCGAAGTCGAGCACATCGTTGATCAGACGGACCAGGCGCTCCGTGTTGCTAGCGGCCAGGCGCACGAGGTCGTGGGCCTCTTCCCCGAGCGTCCCCATGACCCCCGAGTCGAGCATGCGCAGCGCCCCCCGGATCGAGGTCAGCGGCGTCCTCAGCTCGTGGCTGATGGTGGACACGAACTGGTCCTTCAGCCGCTCGACCTCCTTGCGCTCGCTGACGTCGCGGAGAAAGGCGGTGTAGCAGCGCTCCCCGCCGACGTCGTGCGTCCCCAGCGCGAGCTCGGCGGGAATCCGCTCCTCGCCGCGCAACACCAGCAGCTCGCAGGCGACGCAGGGCCGCTCGAGCCGGAGCTCCCCCTCGGTCACCTCGGTCAGGAGCCGCCCCACGAGCTCCTCTTCACGGACGCCGAAGAGCCGCTCGGCGGCAGGGTTGGCGGAGCGAATCCGCCCGCTGGAGTCCAGACCCACCACTCCCTCGTTGGCGGTCTCGAGCGTCGCCCGCAGGCGCTGCTCGCTCTCGGCGAGGCGCGCGTGCTTGGCGTGCAGCTCGGTGTTTCGGCTCCGCAGCAGCAGCTGCGCCGACACCTGACGTGCGAGCGCCTCCAGGCCGCTCAGCTGCTCTGGCGAGAGCTGCCGCGACCGGGTGTCGCCCACGCAGAGCGTCCCCAGCGCCAGACCCTTGGGGTCCACGAGCGGGACCCCGGCGTAGAAGCGCAAGTGCGGGGCCCCCTCCACGAGAGGGTTGTCGGCGAAGCGAGGATCCTCGAGCGTGTCCTGCACGACCAGCGTCCGCTCGGGCTCGAGGATCGCATGCGCGCAGAAGGCCACGTCCCGCGAGGTCTCACGAGCCGAGAGACCGCACACGGCCTTGAACCACTGCCGCTCCGCGTCGACGAGGCTCACCATCGCGAGGGGCGCCTGACAGATCTGTGCTGCTAGCCCGACCAGGTCGTCGAAGGCCTGCTCCGGGGGAGTGTCCAGCACGTCGAGGTCACGCAGCGCCTTCAGGCGTTGGGCTTCGTTCACGGGCTTGGCAGCTGGAACCAAGGGCTACTCCCAGGCACCCAGGGTAGCGACTGACGCGCCGGACCGCCGTACGTAAAGGGACCACCGGAGCCAGCCCCGGTGGTCCCTCCCGCCCGCCCGCTCGGCTAGCCGACGGTCAGGCCCAGGGCGATGCCCTGGCCGCCGCCGATGCAGGCCGAGGCGATGCCCGTGCCGCCCGAGCGCCGCTTGAGCTCGAGCGCCAGGGTCAGGATCAGGCGGCTACCGGTCGCGCCGAGGGGGTGGCCGATGCCGATCGCCCCGCCGTTGACGTTGACCTTCTCGCGGTCGAGCCCGAGCTCCTTCTCGACGGCGATGTACTGCGCCGCGAAGGCCTCGTTGATCTCGAACAGGTCGATCCCGTCCAGGCTCTTGTTGGTCTTCTTGACCAGGTCGCGGATCGCGGGAGCCGGACCGATGCCCATGATCCCCGGGTCGACGCCGACCGTCGCGAAGCCGTCGATCTCGGCCAGGATCGGCAGGCCCTCGGCCTCGGCGACCTCGCGCGCGGCTACGACCATGGCGCACGCGCCGTCGACGATGCCGCTGGCGTTGCCGGCCGTCACGGTGCCCTCTGGCCCGAAGGCCGGACGCAGCTTGCTCAGCTTCTCGCGCGTGCTGTCGGGCTTGACGTGGTCGTCCCGCGAGACGCGGACCTCCTTGCGACCCTGCTTGACGTCGACCTGGACGATCTCCTCCTGGAAGGTCCCGGCCTCGGTCGATTTCAGGCTCAGCTCCATCGAGCGCCAGGCGAAGTCGTCCTGCTCCTCGCGGCTGATCTCGTACTTCTGACCTAGGGCCTGCGCGGTCTGCGCCATGAAGAGCCCGCAGAAGGGGTCCTTGAGCGCCTCGAAGAGCAGGTCCTCGAACTGCACGGGGCGGCCGAAGGCCAGGCCCGTGCGCGCCCCGCGGACCACGTGGGGCGCCTGGCTCATGTTCTCCATCCCGCCCGCGAGGCACACGTCGGCCTCGCCGAGCTGGATGAAGCGCACCGCCTGCGCGACCGACTCGATGCCCGAGCCGCAGAGGCGGTTGACGGTCAGGGCCGGGGTCTCGATCGGGACGCCCGCCTTGAGCCCGACGTGGCGCGCTCCGTAGATCGCGTCAGCGCTGGTCTGCAGCGCGTTGCCCATGACCACGTGGTCGATGCGGCGCGGCTCGACCTTGGCCCGCTCCAGCGCGGCCTTGGCCGCGATGGAGCCCAGCTCGATGGCCGAGAGGTTCTTGAAGAGGCCGAAGCCGGGGGTGCCCGAGTACTCGGCCATGGGGGTGCGCGCGCCGGCGCAGATCACCACTTTGCGCATTGGGATCTCCTTGCGATCAATGCTGATTCCTCAGGGCCAGGATCGGGCGAAGGCGCGCCAGTGAGAAGCGCCAGCGCCCGCGGTCCTGGGTCCTGGGGGCGTGTCCTACTTGCCTTGGAAGTCGGCGGGACGCTTCTCGAGGAAGGCCTTGGTGCCCTCGCCCGCGTCCTCGCTGCTGAGAGCGACCCCGAACAGGTCGGCCTCGACGGCCAGCCCGCCCGGGAGGGGCAGGGCCAGCCCGCGCTCGACGGCCTCGAGCGCCAGGCGCACGGCCAGGGGTCCGCGGGAGCCGACCGTCTGGAGGGTCCCCCGCGCCGCCTCGAGCATGGCGGCCTTGTCGGCGAAGAGCTGGTTCACCAGCCCGATTCGCAGCGCCTCGGCGCCGTCGATCGGCTCGCCGGT
>CALDQK010000286.1 GCA_937911525.1 uncultured bacterium | reverse complement strand
TCCGAGCCGGTCCTCGAGCAGCTGGGGGAAGCCCTCCTTCTCGGTCACGCCCATGGCGAAGCAGAAGGAGTCACCCACCACCAGGACCCGCTTGCCGGTCTTGTGCGCGGGTTCGCCCGGGTCCTCGTCGCGCATGCCCCAGCGGTTGATCTGCAGCTCACCCTTGGAGTAGTTCGGCTTGAGCCGATAGCCGCAGTGCTCGTCGGGGAGATAGAAGTTGGTCTGCGGCGACTTGAAGCGCAGCACGACCTCGGCGACCACGCAGGCCATGAGGGTCGTGAGCGCGATCGCGACCCCCGCGAACACACGCCGCATGCGCTGGCGCCGCGCTGCGCGCGCGTCGGGCGGGCTGGCCTCGCCTCCCGAGTCGCTACTTGTCGACGATGAAGCTGCCAATGGCGAGGTGGTCGATCCCGGTGGTGAAGAAGCAGCGAATGGCGTCCTTCGGGGTCAGCACCATGGGCTCGCCGCGCACGTTGAACGAGGTGTTCAGCACGATCGGCACCTCGCGCAGCTTGCCCAGCTCCTTGATCAGCTTGTGATAGAGCGGGTTGGTGTCGGAGCGCACCGTCTGGAGGCGAGCCGTGCCGTCGACGTGGGTGATCGCGGGCAGGCGCTCGTGGAACTCCTTGCGGACCGGGATCACCTTGGTCATGAACCAGTCTTCGGCGGGGGCGTCGAAGTAGGTCTGGTAGTCCTCGACCGGTGAGCTGGGCGCGAAGGGGCGGAAGTCCTCGCGGTGCTTGACGCGCAGGTTGACGTGGTCCTGCATGTCGGTGCGGGTGGGGTCGGCCAGGATCGAGCGGTGCCCCAGGGCGCGCGGGCCGAACTCGGCGCGGCCCTGGAACCAGCCCACGATCTTGCCCTCGGCGATCAGCTTGGCCGCCTCGAGCGCAATGTCGTCCGTCTTGCGGTAGCGGAGCAGGCCCTCCTTCAGGATCGACTCGATCTCTTCGTCCTCGAAGCTGGGCCCGAAGTTGGCCCGGTCCATGACGGGGCCGCGCGGCTGGCCGAGGATCTGGTTGTAGATCCAGTAGCAGGCGCCCAGCGAGCCGCCGGCGTCGTAGCTGGCGGGCTGAATGTAGATGTCCTCGAAGTCGGTGTCCGTGAGGATCCGGGTGTTCATGACGCAGTTGAGCGCCACGCCGCCGGCCATGCAGATCTTCTTGAGCCCGGTCTGCTGCTGGAGGTGACGCGCCATGTGGACGCCGACCTCCTCGGTGCGGGCCTGCAGCGCCGCCGCCACGTCCTTGTGGAAGTCGAGCAGCTCGCTCTCGCGCTCGCGGGTCGGCTGGCCGAAGAGCTCGACCAGGCGCTCGCCGGGGCGGAAGTCGAAGGGGCCAATGTTGAAGTAGGCCGGGTCGACCTGGAAGAAGCCGTCCTCGGTCGGCCAGATCAGCTTGGCGATCTGCTCCTTGAAGCGCTCGGGGTCGCCGTAGGAGCTGAGCCCCATGACCTTGAACTCGTCGTTGTTGCGCTTGAAGCCGAGGTATTCGGTGATCGAGCCGTAGACGCCGCCCAGGGTGTGCGGCAGCCCGACGCGCCCGAGGCGCTCGACCTGGTTGCCCTTGCCGACGAAGGTCGAGGTCGTGGCCCACTCGCCGTTGCCGTCGACCGTCAGGATCGCGGCCTCGTCGAAGGGCGAGACGAAGAAGGTCGACGCCGCGTGGGCCTCGTGGTGGGCCACTTCGTGGAAGGTGTAGTCGGCCGGGTAGCCGAAGCGGCGCAGCGCGCGGCGGACCTCGCGGTTGGTCTGCTGGGTCGCCTTGCGCAGGTGCTTGAAGTTCTTGTGGTGGCGGCGGGTGTAGCCGGCCAGAGCGCCGCCGGGTCCGGCCGCGTCGCCGAAGCAGCGCACCGGCGACATGTTCACGCCCAGGTGGTCGATCTTGAGCCCCGAGTCCGCCGCCGCCTCGAGCGCGTAGCGCAGGCTCCGCAGCGGGAACACGGTGGTGTGTTTGTCGTCGCGATACCAGCGCTCTTCTTCGAGCGCAGCGACGATTTCACCGTCTCGGATCAGGCACACCGAGGCGTCGTGGAAGTAGGAGTTTACGCCGAGCACATACATGGGCTGGGAGTCTATCAGCCACCCTGCTCCGCGCTGCCCTCAGCGTCGCGGGCCAGCCGGCCCAGCCAGCGCTCGACCACGAAGGGCCCGAAGGGGAACACGGCCCCGATCACGCCCGCCAGGGCCAGCTTGCGCGGCAGGGGCACCCGATCGAGGGCGATCGAGTTGGCCAGGCAGAGGGCTATGAACAGGAACCCGTGCAGCGAGCCTGCGATCCGCACCGCCAGCGGCATGCCGTAGACGTACTTGAGCGGCATGGCGATCCCGAAGAGCACCAGGGTCGAGATCCCTTCGATCGCTCCCAGCACGCGGAGCTTGTTGAGGAAGGCGAGGTCCTTGAGTGCGGCGTCGGGGGCGGCTGAGTCGCTCATGGCGGGAAGCTACTGGGCGAGCGAGGCAGCTGCCAGGTGGAGCGCGGCGGTGGTGGCGGTGTGGTGGGGCGGTGTGCTGGGGCGGGGGGAGGCTGTGAGGCTTTGTGGGTGAGCGGTGTGATGGGGCGAGGGGTGGCTGGGTGGGTGGCAGTCGCTGGAGCGCAGGCGCCCTCGCGCTGCGGGCATAGACGGGGGGTAGGTGGGCGAAGGCGGCTCGCGCGGAGCGAGGCCTGCGAGACGAGTGTCCTCATGTGAGGAAGCTCGCGAGACGAAGTGTCCCCCCGAGGGGACACTTCGTCCCGCGCGCTCCCCAGAGCTCTCGCTTCTCAGCGCGAGGACGCGTCGCCCACGCGCCCTCGCTCCCAGCTCTCCAGTCGATGCTGGCTTGCTCTGGGCGCTCTTGGACCAGCGACAGCCAAGCGACACCCACAGCCAAGGGGCGCCACCCCGGCCGCAGCCCCAGCAGCCGCAGCCCCAGCAGCCGCAGCCCCGCGCTGCCCTGCTCCGTCTATCCGTCTACTTGGCGACGATGTTCACGAGCCGACCCGGGACGTAGATCTCCCGCTTGATCGACTTGCCCTCGATCGCGCTCGCGACCTTGTCCACGGCCTTCGCCGCCGCGAGGGCGTCGTCCTGGCTGGCGTCGGGCGCGATCTGGACCTCGCCCTTCTTCTTGCCGTTGACCTGGACCACGATCGCGACCGTGGCCACCGTGAGCACGTCCTCGCTGTAGCTCGGCCACTCGGCGTAGGCGAGCGACTCCTCGTGCCCGAGGCGACGCCAGAGCTCCTCGCAGATATGCGGCGCCATGGGCGAGAGGGCGAGGATGAACTGCTCGACCCACTTGCGGGGCACGGACTCCGCGCGGGTCGCCTCGTTCACGAACACCATGAGCTGGCTGATCGCGGTGTTGAAGCGGAGGGTCTCGACGCCCTCGGTCATGCGCTTGATCCCCTCGTGGAGGGCGCGCTCGACCTCTTCGTCGCCGCTCTCGGCGTCGCTGAGCTTGTCGGAGAGCCCGTCCGTGAGCTCGTCGACGACGAGGCGCCACACGCGGTCGAGGAAGCGCTTGGTGCCGCGCACGCCGTCGGTCTCCCAGGTCGCGCCGTCCTCGAGCGGGCCCATGAAGAGCTCGTAGAGGCGGAGCGCGTCGGCGCCGAACTCTTCGCACACGTCGTCGGGGTTGGCCACGTTGCAGCGCGACTTCGACATCTTCTCGAGCTTCGTGAAGATCGGCTTGTCGCCCTCCTTGGTGAACCAGTTCGTCTTGACGACCTTCTTCCCGTCGCTGCCGGGCATGACGTAGTCGGCCTCGACGTCCCGCTCCTCGACCTCGTGCGGGTAGTAGAACTTCTTCATCTCGTCCATGTAGCTGATCGCGTGGACCATGCCCTGGTTGAAGAGACGCTCGAAGGGCTCCGGCGTGCTGACGAGGCCGCGGTCGTAGAGGACCTGGTGCCAGAAGCGCGCGTAGAGGAGGTGGAGCACCGCGTGCTCCGCGCCGCCGACGTAGAGGTCGACGGGCATCCAGTACTTCTCCTCCTCGGGGTCCCAGGCGTGCTTGTCGTCGGTCGGGGAGATGAAGCGGAGGTAGTACCAGCAGCTGCCCGCCCACTGGGGCATCGTGTTGGTCTCGCGCTTGGCCGGCTTGCCGTCGACCGTCGTGTTGACCCAGTCCTCGGCGCGGGCGAGGGGGGGCTGGCCGTCGGCCGTCGGCTTGTATTCGTCGAGCTCGGGGAGGAGCACCGGGAGCTCGCTCTCGGGGAGGGTCTGGATCGTGCCGTCCTCGAGCTCCACGAGGGGGAAGGGCTCGCCCCAGTAGCGCTGGCGCGAGAAGAGCCAGTCGCGGAGCGCGTAGCGGACGACGCCCGTGCCCTTGCCCTGCTCCTCGAGCCAGTCGATCACCTTGCGCTTGGCGCCCTGGATATCGAGCCCGTCGAGGAACTCGCTGTTCACGTGCTCGCCGTCGCCGGTGTAGGCCGCCTTGCTCACGTCGCCGCCGGCCACGACCTCCTTGATCGGGAGGTCGAAGGTCGTCGCGAAGGCGTAGTCGCGCTCGTCGTGGGCCGGGCAGGCGAAGACCGCGCCGTGGCCGTAGCCGCCGATCACGTAGTCGGCGATCCAGATCGGGACCTCCTCGCCGTTGACCGGGTTGAGCGCGTAGGCGCCGGTGAAGGCGCCGGTCTTGGGCGCGTCGGCCGCCTGGGTCTTGCGGTCGCGCTCGCTCGTCTTGCCGGCCTTGTCCACGTAGGCCGCGATCGCGTCACGCTGCGCGTCGGTGGTGATCTCGTCGACGAGCTCGTGCTCGGGGGCGAGCACGACGTAGGTGCAGCCGAAGAGCGTGTCGGGGCGAGTGGTGAACACCTGGACCACGGCCTCGTGGCCCTTGACCCCGAACGTGATGTCAGCGCCCTCGCTGCGCCCGATCCAGTCGCGCTGGAGCTTCTTGATCCCCTCGGGCCAGTTGACGTCGTCGAGGCCGCTGAGGAGGCGCTCGGCGTACTCGGGGATCTTGAACATCCACTGCTTCATGAGCCGGCGCTCGACGGGGTCGCCGGTCTCCTTGTAGACGCCGTCGTGGACCTCCTCGTTGGCGAGCACCGTGCCGAGGGCAGGGCACCAGTTGACCGGGACCTCGGCCTGGTAGGCGAGCCCGTGGTCGTAGAGCTGGAGGAAGATCCACTGGGTCCAGCGGTAGTAGGTCGGGTCGCTGGTGGCGAGCTCGCGCGCCCAGTCGTAGCTGAGGCCGAGCTGGCGGAGCTGACCCTTGAAGGTCGCCACGTTGCGCTCGGTGATCTCGCGCGGGTGCTTGCCCTCCTTGACCGCCTGGCGCTCGGCGGGGAGGCCGAAGCTGTCCCAGCCCATCACGCGGAGCACGTTGCAGCCGAGCATCCGCTTGGCCCGCGCCACCACGTCCGTCGCCACGTAGCCCTTGGGGTGGCCTACGTGGAGGCCCGCGCCGCTGGGGTAGGGGAACATGTCGAGGACGTAGTACTTGGGCTTGGTCCGGTCCGTGGGGGTCGCGAAGGTGTCCTGCTCCTCCCAGTAGGCTTGCCAGCGTTGCTCGACGGCCTGGTGGTCGTAGCGTCCCGGGACCTCGCTCATTTCACGCTCCTCGCGCTGTTGAAGGGCGCCAGGCTACCCCTGCCTCAGGAGCCCCTCAACCGCCAGCCACGACCTGCGAGGCGCTGGGATCTGTCGCTCCGCGTCGGTTCCGCTCCCCGGGACCTCCTGTATAGTCCGGCCCGTGGACTGCCCCGCAGACTGTCCCCAGAAGAAGACCGTCCAGCTGACGAAGATCGTGGCTGGCAAGCTGCAGACCGAGCTGGTGTGCGGCGAGTGCCCCAAGCTCCAGCTGGGCGCCGCCACGCCCGCCGAGCCGCAGGCCAAGTCTTCGTTCTCGCTCAAGGCCTTCCTGGCCGGGATCGCCCCCGCCAAGGAGCGTCCCAAGCAGGAGCAGCCGACGCCGGTCACCTGCGAGGCCTGCGGGATCTCCTTCGACGAGTTCCGCACCTCCGGCCGCCTGGGCTGCTACGGCGACTACGAGGCCTTCCGCGCCCAGCTGCTCCCGCTGCTGCGCAAGATCCACGGCTCGGTCCGCCACGTGGGCCGCGTCCCGGCCCGGATCGGCGAGCGCCTCGAGCGCGAGAGGCTGATCGAGTCCCTCGAGGAGCAGCTCCAGACCGCGGTCCAGAGCGAGGCCTACGAGCGCGCGGCCGAGCTGCGCGACCAGCTGAACTCCCTCAAGAGCTGAAGACCTCCCCGTACGTGGCAGGAGCCACCGCGCTGGCGCGGTAGCTCCTCTGCACTCGTGCTCGCTGCTCGCCTACTGGCCGACGCGTCCCGCGGCGCCGCGGGTCGGGACGGGGCCCAGGCCGCGGGGCCGGTAGAAGTCGTGGCCCGTCAGGCGGCGCAGGCCGCGGCTGCTCGTGTTCTCGATCCGACGCACGAACTGGAGCGAGTTCTTCCAGCTGGGGGCGACGAGGTAGGGGTTGAAGTAGTGCGTCGAGCCGGCGGTGGGGTCGAGGCCGTCGAGGGCCGCGCGGGCCGCGTCCCAGGCCCACTGCGGAATCGAGCCGTAGTAGAGGCGCTGGCGCACGTTGCGGTTGTAGCAGGAGAACTGGAGCGGCTGATGGCAGACGCCCACGATCGAGTTGGGGTGCCGGCGGCTGCGCACGCGGTTGAGGATCACAGCGCCCACCGCGACCTTGCCCTCGAAGGGGGTCGGCGCGGGGCACTCGCCCTTGATGATCCGCGCCATGACCTCCAGCTCGGTCGCGCTGGCGTTCATGCGCGCCACGCGCCGGACCGCGGGGTGGCTGCCCGCAGGGACGCCCGGTGAGAGCGTGCTCGAGGAGCCGCCCGCGAAGGCGCCCGCGTCGGAGCCGCTGCTGCTGCCGCTGCTTCCGTTGAGCGGGATCCTGAGCCGCTGGCCGACCACGATCAGGTTGGTCACGAGGTTGTTCGCGCGCTTGATCGCGGCGACCGTCGTGTTGAAGCGGTTGGCGATGTCGGTCAGCGTGTCGCCGCCGACCACCGTGTAGTCGCGGAACTGATCCGGCAAGGTCAGGGTCTGACCGACGATGATCAGGTTGCCGCTGAGGTTGTTGAGTCGCTGGATCTCGGCGACGGTCGTGTTGTGCTGGCGAGCGATCGCCGTGAGGGTGTCGCCGGGCCGCACGACGTAGTCCAGCGCGAGGGCGTTGCCCGCCGCGAAGAGGACCGCCACGAACGTTCCCAGCACGACCCTCTTGGTCGAGAGCTTCCTACTCATTCTTCCGCACTCCTGTTCCCAAGCTCGCCTCCCCACTACGCGATGGCCGTGCCTGGAGGCGCTGGCGGAGGCGTCGCCGTAAGTCATTGCACGGCAGGGCCATCGACACGAATGTCCCGGGACGCACCCGACACGCAACCAAATCTGGGCGCCCAGGGTTCGGAAAGAGCCTGCCTTGCCGAGCCAGCGCCGAGACGCGACGATCCCTTCGTGCAGCCAGTCGTCCAGATCGGCCCCTATCTCGTCGAGCGGGAGCTCGCGCGGGGGGGCATGGGCGTGGTCTACGTGGCCCGCCACCCGGAGTGGAATCGACGGGTCGCGCTCAAGCTGATCCTCGACCCCGAGGCGGGCCAAGAGATCGTGACCCGCTTCCAGCGCGAGGGCGAGGCCCTGGCCCGGATCCAGCACCCCAACGTGGTGCGGGTCTACAGCGCCGGGCACCACGAGGGGCGGCCCTACCTGGCGCTGGGCTTCGTCGAGGGCGGCTCCCTCGCCGAGCGGATTCCCCTCGAGCCCCGCGCGGCCGCCGAGCTCTTCGTGCCCCTCGCCCAGGCCCTCGCCGCGGGCCACGCGGTCGGGGTGCTCCACCGCGACCTCAAGCCGGCGAACGTCCTGGTCGACCCCGCGGGTGTCCCCTACCTGACCGACTACGGGCTCGCGAGCGACCCCGAGCGCGAGCAGGAGCGCCTGACCCGCACGGGCACGGTCCTGGGGACCCCCGGCTACATGGCCCCCGAGCAGGCCGGCGGCGAGGTGGAGCTGCTGGGCGAAGCGACCGACGTCTACGGCCTGGGCGCCACCCTCTACGCCGCGCTCTGCGGAGTCCCCCCCTTCAAGGGCTCGACGGTGATCAACACGATCAACGCGGTGCTGCGCGACGCTCCGCGCCCGCCCAGCGCCCACGTGCCCGATCTCCCCCGCGACCTCGAGACGATCGTGCTCCGCTGCCTGGAGAAGGAGCCGGCCGACCGCTACCCCAGCGCCGACGCCCTCGCCCACGACATGGAGCGCTTCCTCGCCGGCGAGCCGATCGAGGCCACCCGCCCGAGCACGCGCGAGCGCCTGCTCCGCTCGCTGCGCCGCCGGCCCGCCCCCTTCGCGACCCTCGCGGTGCTCCTGGTCGCCGGGCTGCTGGCGATCGCGGTCCCCGTCCACCGGGCCGCCCGCAGCTACTTCGCGCAGGCTTCGACGCCGACCCAGGCCCCGCCGCCGAGGAGCGCGACGCCCGACTCGGCGCCGCTCTCCTCGACCGAGCTCGCCGAGCGGCTGCGCGAGCACTACCTCGCCCAGCGCTACCGGGAGCTGAGCGAGCTCTGCGACGACTACGAGAGGCGCTATCCCAACCTGCCCGCGCTCCACCGCTGGCGGGGGCAGGTGCAGCACCTCCACGAGCGCTGGGAGGAGGCGCGCGACTCGTTCACGATCGCGATCGAGAGCCCCGGCGCCAAGGAGCGCGCCCCCCGCGACTACTACGCGGCCCTGCGGCTGCGCGCCGAGACCCTCAGAGAGCTGCGCAGCCGCGACGGCGCCGACGAGCGGGCCCTCGACGAGCAGCGCCTGGCCGACCTCGACGAGTACCTGAGCGGCACGGCGGACTACGCGCGCTTCCTGGAGCTTCACCCCGACTGGGAGGAGCTGGCGAAGCGTCACGACGAGGACCCTCGCAGGGTCTACGAGGAGCAGCAGATCGCCGCCCGCCTGGAGCGGATCAAGGGGCTCATGCGCGAGCGGCGACTCAAGGAGATCGTGCGCGAGGCCGAGCACCTGCTCGCCATGGCAGCCATTGACTCGAGCACGCGCCTGCACTGCCTGCGCACGCTGCGCGACGTCCTCGACGCGCTCAAGCGCTGGGACGAGGCCCTCGACTACGCCCAGCAGCTGCGCGAGACGGTCGAGCGGCTCGGGGTCGAGGCCCCCGAGCCCCGCACGCTGACCGCCAAGCGCGAGCTCGAGCTGATCGCGCAGTTCCTCGGCCCCCTCGGCGGCAACGCGGCGCGCGCGCGCGAGGTCTGCCGCTGGGCCCTGGCGGGTCCGCAGCCGCGGCCAGCGGAGCTGCACGCCCTGGCCCAGGAGGTCGCGCTGCACCACCAGCTCGACCTGGCCGCCGAGCTCTGCGCCGGCGCGCTCGCCGCGGCCAAGGGGCCCCAGCCCGAGTGGGAGGAGGCGGCCGTCGGCTGGCTGAGCACGATCGGCCGCGAGCAGGGCCTGAAGCCGCTGCAGGCCGCCCTGGAGGTGGCGCTCCAGCGCGCCCCCCGCTCCTTTCGGCTCAACCTCGTCGCCTGCGATATCGAGGTCCAGCAGGGCCAGCGCTCCGCGGCGATCGCGCGCATGAGCCGGGTGCTGGACCAGCTCCCCGCCGACCACTACGACCGCCGCTCCTTCCTCGTGATGCGCGCCAACTTCCTCCACCAGGAGGGCCAGCTGAAGGCGGCCCTGGTCGACTACGAGGACGCCGCCGAGCTCGACCCCGGCTGGAACTTCGCCCTCCGCTTCGCGACCGCGGTGTGCCTGCGCAAGCTCGGCCGCAGCGAGGAGGCGATCGACCACCTCGTCGCCGCGCTGCGCGCCAAGCCGCGCGACGACCTGGCCCAGGACGCAGTCGCCGAGCTGAAGAAGCTCGGCGTCGAGGTCGACTTCAAGAAGCGCTAGCGGCCCTTCTGGAGCGCAGCTCCCTGCCCGCCCCTGCAGCCCAGCCCCCTTGCGCCCTCCCCCCTCCCGAGGTCGCCTCCCTCGCCGGCCGACCCGCCCCTGGCTGCCCCCAAGAATGAGCCGCCTCCGCTCCTGCAAGCCTCCCCCGGAGCTCCCTACCCGCGCTGGCCACCCTCACAAGATCGCCTCCGTCCCCGCAGCGCCCCCCTCACCGGCCAACCCGCCCTCCGCCCCCGAACGAGCCCCCCGCCCGCGAGCCTCCAGGAAGTCGCGGCGCAGCCGCGCTCTTCCTGGTTGTAGAGTGGCGCCATGAGCGGACATGCAGCGATCGTGGGCGGCGGGCTGGCCGGCGCGGCCTGCGCCTGGGCCCTGACTCGGCGCGGGTGGCGGGTCACGCTCTGCGAGCGCGAGGCGCGCCCCGGCGTCCACGCCAGCGGCCGCAACGCGGGCCTGGTGCGACGCCTCGAGCGCGACCCCGCGATCGCCGCGCTCTCCCGCCGCGGCGCCGAGCTCCTGGCCGCTCCGCCAGCGGACCTGGCCAGCGCCCCCCTCTATCGGCGCACGGGCTCGCTCCTGCTCGCGAGCGACCCGGCCCAGCTCGAGCCCGAGGTCGCCGCCGCGCGCGCCGCGGGCGTCGAGGTCGAGCTCGGCCCCGCCTCGGCCCACCCCGCCTGCGCCCGCCTCGAGACCGGCGAGCGCCTGGCTGCCTGGACGCCCGCCGACGGCGTGGCGGACCCCCACGAGGTGCTGAGCGCGCTCCTGGCCGCCGCCCGCGCCGCCGGCGCCGAGGTCCGCCTCGAGACGCCGGCCGCCCTCGAGCTCGAGGCCGGCGCGGTGGTCGGCGTCCGCTGCGGCGAGGACCTGGTCCGCGCCGACGTCACGATCCTGGCCGCCGGCCCCTGGGCCGCCGACCTGGCCCGCGCCGCGGGCGGGCTCGACCTCGAGCTGCAGAGCTACCGCCGCCACTTGTTCTGGACCGGCCCGCTCGAGGGCGTCGACCCCGACCTGCCCTGGGTGTGGGACCTCGAGCGCGGCTTCTACCTCCGCCCCGAGTCGGCGGGCTGGCTGCTCTGCGCCTGCGACCACGAGCCGCGCCCCCCCGAGGACGCCCAGCCGATCCCCGACGCCCACGAGCGCCTGGCCGAGAAGGTCGCGCGCGTCGCCCCCGAGCTAGCCGACCACCCGGTCGCGCGCTACTGGGCCGGCCTGCGCAGCTTCGCGCCCGACGAGTGCTTCGTGGTCGGCCCCGACCCGCGCCGCGCCGGCCTGTTCTGGGCCACCGGCCTGGGCGGGCACGGCCTGACCACCTCCAGCGCCCTGGGCCTCCTCACCGGCGAGCTCCTCGCCGGCGAGGCCAGCCCTGGCGCCTTCGACCCCGCCCGCTTCTCGACCGCGCGAGCCACCTCATGAGCGACGAACCCGCCCAGCAGCCCTCGATCGCCGACCTGATCGCGCGCGGCTTCAGCTTTCCCCTGGTGTGCTTGATGGCCCTGGTCGGAGTCGCGGTCGGGATCGCGCGCTACCAGGCCGAGCGCGACGCGATCCGCCCCAAGGACCCGAGCGAGATCGCAGCCCCAATCCCTGGCGGCACCGAGGGCGACCCCAGCGGGGGCGGCGACGCGCCGAGCAACCCCGACGTCAGCCCGCGCGAGATCGAAGACGCCCTGCGCGCCGGCGACTACGACAAGGCCCGCGAGCTGGCCCGCGGCCTCGGCAACACGGTGTTCATCGAGCGCGCCAACCTCTTCCACAGCCTGACCCACCAGATCGAGGCCGGCCCCTTCGCCAAGGCCGAGGCGGTCCAGCGCGTGCGCGGCCCCAGCGGCTCCCTGGTCGGGCTGGTGCGCGAGGACGGCGGCAAGGTCCTCGTGACCCAGCTCGACGGCCGCGAGCGCTCGCTCCCCCAGAGCGCGCTGGCGAGCAAGGAGGAGCTCCGCGGCGAGGACAAGGCCGCCGCCCTGCGCGAGGAGCTGCTCAGCGCGCGGGACGAGCTCGGCGACAAGGCCGGCGGCCTGGCCCTGCACCGCCTGGCCTACCTCGCCTTCTCGGCCGGCCTGCGCCCCCTCGGCGCCCGCTTCCTGACCGACGCCCTGCAGGGCCCCGAGGGCTCGATCCTGGTCGACATGTTCGGCGAGGGCGACTTCGAGCGCCTGCACCAGGCCCAGCGCCTGCTGAGCGGCAAGCTCGGCGAGGCCCCCGCCGAGCCCGTCGCCGTCGCCCAGCGCGACCCGGCCCCGGTCCCCCAGCCC
>CALDQK010000285.1 GCA_937911525.1 uncultured bacterium | reverse complement strand
GGCCCTCGCGGAAGGCGACGGCCGCGAAGCCCATGTCGTCGATCTCGCGCTCGAGGGCCTCGTCCTCCTCGTCGCCCCCCTCGTCCTCCTCGTCGACGCCGGCGAGGTCCAGGGTGCGCGAGAGGCGGCCCGTGATCCCCCGGGGCGGCTCCGGCTGCTCCTGCTCGGGGAGCTGCTCTTGGGCCGCGTGGCGGGCCAGGGCCTGGTCGATGGCGCGCGTGATCCGCGGCTCGAGGGCGCCCTGGGCCTCGAGGATCAAGGAGAGCGGGCGCTGGTAGCCCTCGTCGCCGGCCACGCTCAGGGCTGCCTGGAGCTGGCTCTGGTCGATGAACCCGTTGCGGAGCGCGACCCGGCCGAAGCGGCGAGCCTCTCCAGCGCGTTGGTTGAGCCTCTGGAGCCGCAGGATCACGTCGACCTGCCCCTCGGCCAGGATCCCGTCCGCGACGAGGATCTGGCCCAGGGGCTTGTGGAGCCCGAGCGCGTCGATCTCCTCCTGGAGGCGGAGAGCGCGCTCGAGCTGCGCCGGACTCGCCAGCCCTTTCTTGACTGCGATCCGGCCAAAGAGGGAGGTCGGCCTGCTCACGGGAGCCAATCTTGCGGCGGGGTGGGGCGGAGCACAACCTCGGGTCCGGACGAGAGGTGCGGAGGAGCGCCCACGGCTACTCCCCCAGCTCGCGCGCCGCGCGAGGGAAGCGCTCGCGCAGCTCGCGCTCGAGGAGAGCGGCCGCAGCACCGCGCCGCTCGGCCCGCAGGCCGCGCACGCAGCCGAGGAGGGCCTCGGGCAGGTGGGCCCGGCGCTCGGGGTCGGGGCGACCGCGGATGCGCTCGAGGAGCGCCTGGAAGTCGGGCAGCGCGGCGGCGGCCCCATCTCGCTGGGCCAGGAGGCGGGCGCGGAAGAGGTGCGCCTCCCAGGCGTCGTCGCTGCGCGCGATCGCTTGCCCGAGCGCGTCGATGGCCTCGTCGTCGCGCTGGCCCATGGCGGCCAGGATCCGCCCGAGCTGGAGCCAGGTCGAGGCGGTGTAGGGCGCGACATGGTTGGCGGCCTTGCGCGCGACGCGCTCGGCGAGGCGGAGGTCGCGCAGGGCGATCCCTGGTTCGCTGCGCTGCTTGGAGCGCGCCACGTAGATCGCCGCCAGCTCCTGGTAGGACTCGAGCAGGCTGGGGGCGATGGCGCGCGCCTCCTCGTAGAGCCGGATCGCCTCGCTGGTGTCCTGGGGGGCAACGAGCCGCGCCAAGGCGCAGCGCGCGGCCGCGGCGGCGCGCTGGTCCTGGCGAGGCTCGAACACGGCGACCGCCTGGCGGAGGTGCTCGAGGGCCTCCTGGCGGGCGACCGGGTCCTTGGGCGCGCGCCGGGTGTGCAGGCGCGCGAGCTCGAGGTGGGCGCGCCCCGAGCTGGGGTAGCGCTCGAGGGTCTGGTTCCAGAGGCGGAAGGGGTCGGCCCAGGCGCGCAGGTTGTCGTCGAGGCGCGGAATGGTGGCGATCAGGAGCGCCGCCAGCGCCACGCTCCAGACGAGTCGGCCCTTGTCGCCGCGCTGGGGGAGCGCGAGCTCGAGGCCGCTCACGAGCGCGAGCACGAGGAAGAGGGAGGGGGTGTAGAGCAGCCGATCCGCGCGGGCGACGCCGATCGGGACCAGGTTGAGCGAGGGGAGGAGCGCGAGGTAGATCCCCAGGACGGCCGCGCCCAGGGCCCTCCGAGCGCGGCGCGGCTGGGCGAGGGCGTGGAGCGAGGCGCCGACCAGGGACACGTGGAGCCCGAGCGAGAGGAGCGCGCCGAGCGAGGCCAGCTCCTTGCCGGGCAGGGGGAAGGCTCCCGCGGAGCGGAGGGGAAGCGCGAGGGAGAGCAGCGCCTCGCGCGCGAGGCCCAGGCTGAGGATCACCCGCTGCTCCAGCGGGAGGGGGCCCAGCGCCCAGGCACCCGGGAGGGGGAGCAGCTCTCCCTGGAGGACCAGGGCGCGCAGGCCGAGGTAGGCGGCCAGAGCCACCGCGTAGAGCAGGAAGGGAGCGAGCGCCGCCGCGATGCGTCGCAGGGGCGGGGGCTCCTCCGACGCGCTGGGAGGGCGGGGGCGGGCCAGGTCCAGCATGCCCAGCAAGGCGGGCCCCGGGAGGGCGACCTCCTTGCTGAGGAAGGCCAGGAAGAGCGAGGCCCCGGCCAGGCCGAACCAGCCCAGGCAGCGGCCGCCTTCGCTCTCCCGGCCGCGGAGGTGCGCGTAGCCGGCGAGCGCCAGGAAGGCGAGCGCCAGGAGCTCACAGCGGCCGACGACGGTCGCGACGGCCTCGGCGTGCACGGGATGCGCGGCGAAGAGCGCCGCACCAACCAGGGCCAGGCGGGCTCCGCTCAAGCGCCGCAGGACCCCCCACACCAGGAGGGTCACCAGGGCGTGGAGCGCGACGTTCACCCGGTGCGCGCCGTCCGCGCCGCCGCGCCAGGCGACCTGCTCGAGGGCCAGGCTGGCCATGGGCAGGGGGCGCCACAGTCGCTCATGAGGGCGGCGGCGGTCCCAGTAGCGCCCGGCGATCAGGGCGCCCCAGTCGGCCGAGTCGTGCACGAGGAGACGGGGGTTCTCGGCTACGAGGGGGACGTCGTCCCCGACGTAGTCCGTGCCGCTCAGGAGCCCGCGGAACAGGACGAGCGTGAGGATGAGCAGCAAGAGCGCGTCCAGCCTGGGTCGCGCCAGGAGCCCCTTCAGGCGGGCTGCCTCACTGGTTCTCCAGGGCCTGACGGACGGCCCGCGGGACCACGTCGCTCTTCACGTAGGAGAGCACCTGGTTGACCTTCTGGTCGAAGAGCTGCTTGAACTCGGCCGAGTTGAGCAGGGGGACCAGCTCGGTCGGCGCGGTCCGGCTGCTCATGATCTCCTTGATCTTCTCCTCGAGCTGCACGCGCAGGTCCGGCGAGCTGAGGATCAGGTCGATGTCGGCCCGGGCCATGGCGGGCTGGGGAGCGGCGGCGGGCTTGTTCTTGAGCGCCTCGACGAGGTCCTTCAGCTCCTTGACCTTCTGGGCGAGCTGCAAGAAGCGCTTGTCGTAGGTCGAGGTGCGCCCCGAGGAGCCGCTGCCAGCCGCGCCGACCCGGCGCACGATGTCCTCGACGTCGGCCACGCTCAGGCCGGCCCCGCCGCCTTCGCCGCCGGTCGCGCTGGGCTGGGCCAGGCGCTCGTCCACCGCGGCCAGCACGTTCTGGACGACGAGGTCCGCCTGAGAGAAGCCGGGGTCACCGGACTCCTCCTCGAGCGCCGCGATCCGCTCGCGCAGGGCCACCAGCTCGGCGGGGTCTGCGCCGCCGCCGCCCGGAGGGCCTCCCGTGGCGAGCATCACCTCGAGCTGTTCGACGCGCTGCAGGAGCGCCTGGTTGGGGGGCGCGCCCGGGCCGACCTGGGCCTCGAGGTGCTCGAGCCGTTGAGCCAGCTCGGGGTCGGGTCCGCCCGAGGGACCGCCGGCCATCAGCTGCACCTCGACCTGCTCGATGCGCTCGAGGAGCGCGGGGTTGGGGCCGGCCTGGGCCTCCACCGCCTCCAGGCGCTGGAGCACCTCGGGGTCGGGGCCGGAGCCGGTCTCGAGGGCGGCCAGCCGCACCTCGATCGCCTCTCCGCTCGGCCCCTCGCCCAGGTTGCCCTCGAGGGCGGCGAGGCGGGCTTCGAGGCCGGAGAGGTCGGGGCCGCTCTGGCCTTCGAGGGCGGCGAGGCGGGCCTCGACGCCGGAGAGGTCGGGGCCGCTCTGGCCTTCGAGGGCGGCGAGGCGGGCCTCGACG
>CALDQK010000284.1 GCA_937911525.1 uncultured bacterium | reverse complement strand
TCGCCGCCGCCGCGCGGCCGTCGAGGGGCAGGCGCACGTCGAGGCCGCCGTCCTCGTTCTTGAGGAACACGATCCCGCGCTGGGCCCGGGTCAGCGAGATCCCCGTGTCGAGCACGGTCTCGAGCACCGAGGCGAAGTCGTTGCGGACGGTGTTCAGCAGAGCGCTGGTCTCGCACAGGCGGCGCCAGCGCTCGAGCAAGTCGTTGCTCATCCCTGCGGGCTCGCGTCGCTCGGTCGCGGCACCGGTGCTGGCCAGCACCCGGTCCAGGCGCGCGATGACGTCTTGCAGCTCGTCTTCAGCCACGGCTTGGCCTCCTCCAGCGAGGCCAGAGGATAACCCCAACCCCTGTCGTCACGGCGCAGGACGGGCGTGACTACCTTGTTACGCAACCGCTGGGGCTCCTCCCCTAGAATCCCCGCCCCCACTCCACCCGGGAAGCAGCCCTTGCACGACGCCGATCGCGCCCTCGTCGACGCGCTCCTGGCCAGCGAGCCCGGCGCGTGGGACCTGTTCGTGGAGCGCTACGGCGGCTTCGTGACGGGGGTGGTCGCGCGTCTGCTGCGCGCGCGCGGGGTCCGCTCGGGGGGCGCCGACGTCGACGACGTGTCCGAGAACGTGTTCGTGATGCTGCTCGAGCGCGACGGACGCTTGCTGCGCAACTACGACCCCAAGCACGCCCTGAGCGCCTACCTGGCGGTGATCGCGCGCACGGCCGTCCACCGCCACCTGCGGCGGCGCAAGGTCAAGGCCGACCTCCCCGACGAAATGTGGGGCGAGTCGCTCGCCGACCCCGAGCAGGCCACGGCCTCGGAGGAGACCGTCGGGTTCGAGCTGCGCGACGCCCTGCGCGACACCCTCGACCAGCTGCCCGAGCGCGATCAGCGCCTGCTGCGGCTCTTCTATTACGAGGAGCTCGACTACCAGTCCATAGCCGAGCTGCTCGAGATCTCGGTCAACTCGGTGGGCGCCGCGCTGAGCCGCGCGCGGGCCAAGCTGGCCAAGGCCCTCGACACCCACCCGGAGCTGAGCGAGAGCGATTGGAGGTCGGTGTAGCCCAATGGCGACAGACCATCGCGACCCAGGCGGGCGATTTCCTGGCCCAACCGACCGAAACCATTGGCCTTAGATCGGGCCATGGAAATCCAAGAATGCGTGCACGAAACGCGCTTTGCGTCGGCTAATGACACTTGAACGGAGAGAGAGCGGCGCCAAAGGGCGTCGGGAGAGACCGATTTCCATTCCGAATCGCAAGCTGAATCAGCTGGAGGACTTCCTCCGCACCCCGCGCACGTGGGGTGAGGAGCAGCTCTCCGCTCGTCGGGACCCCGCCGACCTCCAAGGCGTGCGGGCGATCGACATGCTGCACGCGCTCGCCGGCGAGCCCTGCGAGCGCGAGGACCTCCTCCTCACCAGCGAGGGCGACCAGCTCGAGCTGAACGCGCTCTCCGAGGCGCTGCTCGAGTTCGACCAGGGCGAGGCCCCGGCCCTCTCGGCTGGCCTGCGCGCTCGCCTGCGCAACATCGTCCCCGGCGAGTCGACCCAGGACCTCACCAGCCAGCGCGAGCAAGCCCAGGCGCGCGCCTCGGCGGCGACTCGCCGCAGCAAGCGCGCGACGGGTCGCACCCGCCGCGCGACCACGCGTCGGATCAAGTCCGGCCGGGTCGCGGCAGCTCGCGGGACCAGCGGGTGGTCGTGCCGGGGACGTGATCGCGCGGGATGT
>CALDQK010000283.1 GCA_937911525.1 uncultured bacterium | reverse complement strand
GGGCGTCCAGACGTGGCGCTCAAGGGAGGAAAGCAGGAATCGAGGAAGGACAGGAAGGCTGCGGCTGACGGGCAGGCGGAAGCAGTCGCTCGAGAAGCGCTGGCTACGCTTCGTCCTCAAGGCTGAGATCGCAGATCTTGCCGATCTCCTCTCCTTCCTCACTTCTTGCTTTCCTGCGAAAAGCGCCACGTCGAGCTGCCTCCGACCGTCCTCGCGCCACTCGGAGGCCAGGCCCGAGATGTGTGGAGTGGTCAGCCCTGCCCTTGCCCGTGCCCGAAGGGGGCGGTGCAGTGGAGCTGTTGCTCATCGCGACAGCTCCGCCCTGCCTCGCTTTCCGGGCACGGGCACGGACAGGGGCACGGGCACGATGGGAGTGCGCCAGGGCGGAAGGCGCCGTCCGGGGCGGGGTCCGGTGTGACCAGGGTGGAACACACTGGGTCTACGTGCAGAATCGCGCCAGGGAGAGCTCCATGATTCAACAGCTGCGCGTCACGCTGCCCAACGTGCCCGGGAGCCTGGGCGGAATGGTCGCGGTCCTGGCGGAGGCCAACGTCGACATGAAGGCGCTCGCGGTCTCGGATCGCGGTCCCGGCGATCACGGCGAGGCGAGCCTGATCGTGTCCGACGTCAAGGCGGCCACCAGCGCCCTCGAGCAGAGCGGGCACGCCGTCGAGGTCTCCCCCGCCCTCGCGGTGGAGATGGACGACCGCGTCGGCGGCCTGTCTCCGGTCCTGGCGGCGCTGGCTGCGGCGGGGATCAACGTCAAGCAGCTCTACGCCTTCGTCAGCCGGGTCGAGGGCAAGTCCCTGGCGGTCTTGAGCCTCGACGAGACGGACAAGGCGCGCGAGGAGCTGGAGCGCAAGGGCTTCCACCTGCTGGAGTCGCGCTCGCTCGAGGGCGGCAGCGACGCCGACGAGCCCTACCTCGGCGACCACCTCGGGGTCGACTTCATCTGGTGAGCGAACCCCCGACCAGCGCCGCGCAGACGCGCGGCGGTCCCCTCCTCGAGCGCCTCAAGAGCGAGCGGCCCCTGATCACGGTCGAGCTCCGTCCCCCGCGGGCGGACCTCTCCCGGCGGCGGAGCATCGACTCCTGGATCGACATGCACCACGCGATCCGGCGCTTGATCAAGCGGGACACCTATGTGCTCCTCACGGACAACGCGGTGGGCAAGAACGAGGAGGAGAACCTGCACCACCTGCGCAGCAACCTGGCCCAGGCCGTCCCGGCCAACCGCCTGGTCCCCTTCCTGACCTGCAAGCACTCGCTCGACTACTGCCAGATGTACGCCGATCGCGCGCTGAGCAACGGTCACGAGGCGCTGGTGGTCCTCGGCGGCGACAAGGACGTGGGCGCCCCGCGCTGCGTCGGGCACGCCTACGAGCTGCGCGCTCAGCTGCGCGAGCGCGTCCCCGGCTTGGCCCTCGGCGGCTGGGCCAACCCCCACCGCGACCCCGGGCGCCAGCTCGACTACGTCCAGGCCGAGGACTTCCACGCGGACTTCTTCTTGACCCAGGTCGTCAGTCACCACGACCTGCCCGCGGTCGAGGCCTTCCTGGCGGAGCTGCGCCGGCGCGAGCTCGAGATCCCCGCCGCCTTCGGCGTCTTCTACTACCGCAGCCCCAACCCCCGCACGCTGAAGTTCCTCAGCAAGTTCCTCCCGGTGCCGGTCGAGGGGATCCAGGCGGACTTCGACAGCGGTGCCTCTCCCGAGGAGGTCTGCGCGCGCACGATCCGCGCGCTGCGCGACCTCGGCGTGCGGCATATCTACCTGAGCAACCTGGCCTTCGCCAAGGCGCCCCTGGCGATGCGCAAGATCGAAGAGCTGCTCTGATCAGCGCTCGCGCGCCGTCGAGCCCAGCTCACGCGGACGCTCGGCTGGCGAGAGGTGCGCGCGCAGCTCCTCGGGGGGAGCCTGAGGGTCGAAGGGTTGGGAGCCGCAGCAGCCCGTCGCGCAGGCGCTGAGGACGAGGAGCCCCCCAGCGATCTCAGTCGATGATCCCGGCTGCGACGAAGCGGACCTCCTGATCGATCGTGAGGATCTCGCGGAGACGCTCCATGCTCGCGGCGAGCTCCAGGCGCTGGAACTGCTCCGCGGCGCGGATCTCGGCGACGCGCTCGGCGATCTCCTTCTTGCTCGCGCCGGCGCGTTGAGCGTTGAGGAGGTCCTTGCGGCGCGCCTGACGGCCCTCGAAGAGCGCGACCCGCCGGTCCACGACCGCCTCGACGAGGGGCAGGATCACCGCCGCCTCCTCGGGGGTCACGAAGAGCAGGCGCTCGGCCTTGGCGACCTGGAGGCGCTTGCTCTGCGGCTTGGGGTTGAAGAGCTGCGAGATGTCCCCGCCGACTCGGCGCTCCTGCTCCCACTGGGCGGCGCGGCGGTCGAACTGCTCGCTCAGGACCTCGAACTCACGTCGCTGGTCGGGGGTCAGGACCTTCGAGATCTTCTTGGAGACCTCGACCCGCATCTCCTCGATCATCTTGCGGGCCTTGTCGATCTCGCCCGTCGCGAAGAGCTCGCCGACCTTGCCCATCATGTCGGTGGCCATGTCGTCGAAGATCTTCTTGATCGACTCGGCCTGGGGATCGGTCAGCTCGAGCTCGTCGGTGAGGAAGTCGACGGCCCGCTTGGTCCAGTCCCCGCCCATGGGGCCGCCGCGGCCAGGGCTGCGGGGCATGCGGCGCTCCCGATCCTCGTCCTTGGAGTCGTCCTGCTTGGGGGTGTCCTGCGCGGAGGCAGGCAGCCCGGGGGCGAGCAGGAGAGCGGTCACGAGCAGGGGCAGGGCGCGCGGGAACATGGGTCCTCCCAGGGGTCTCGGTAGTGTGTGATACGTCGCGGGCGCCCCCTGTGTTGGCCCCCTAAGTGCCTGCTACTCCTTGCCTTGCTCCTTGAGTCGCTTCTCGTTCCGCTTCTTGCGCTCCTTCGCCTTGGTCCGCGCTCGGCGGACCATGGCCAGGGTGATCCCCATCAGCGGCGGGCCGAGGAGCAAGAAGGCCACCGCGACGCCGATCCAGAGCACCTCATAGGGACCGAGGACGAACACTCAGCGCGCCTTCGGGGCGCGGCGGAGCATCCAGCGCTGCTGCCAGCTGCCGTTGGGGTGACGGCGAACGGAGCAGATTCGCTCGCCCTCCACCTCGACCACGACCCACACCTTGCCGAGGTCCCCGCTGACGCCGAAGCCAAAGGTCGAGCGGCCCTCGGCGCGGATCTCGTAGGACCCTGGCCAGCGGTCCGCGCTCAAGGAGCGCCCCAGGAGCAAGCGCAGCGAGCGGTCGCCGACCGCCTGTCGGCGCGCCTCCTGAAAGCCCGGGTGGCGGCTCGCCCAGGCCGTGGGGATCGCCCACAGCAAGGTCGCGCTCCCGGTGATCAGCGCCACGACGAGGACCACGAAGGCCAGCGCGCGGCGCAGGTATGGGGAGAGGCGGTCAGCGAGCGTCTGCGGGGGCTCCCAGGCAGGGAGGCTGGGGGCGGGCGCCGCCTCGGCGGCCGCCGCTTCTCCGTTGGCTTCGGGGGGCGCCTCGGGGTCGGGGCTGGCCTCCCGCGGAGCCTCGCTCACTCGAACTCCTTCAAGATGTCCTCGGGCGAGGCGCGCGGCGGCTCGTCCTCCACCTCGACTCCCGCATCCGAGAGCGCGATCTCTGCCCTGGCCTGCTGGAGCGCGTTCTCCCGCTCGAGCCTGGCGAGGATGTCGTCGTCCTTGTTCACCGAGAGGAGGGTGTCGGCGACGGCCCCGAGGGCGTCGGTCAGCTCCTTGCGCTCCAGCGCTCGACCCAGCTCCTGGCCCTGCTTCTTGGCCAGGGCGTGAGCCTGCTTGGCGCGGACCACCTGCTGCTCCGCGCGTCCCAGCTCGTCCTTGAGCTCTTCGTAGCTGAGCGCCAGCTCCTTGGCCCGCTCGCGCTCTCCGGCGCGCAGGGCGCTCTTGATCGCCTCTTCTCGAGGACCGAGCTGCTGCTCGAGCTTCTCGACCTTGCGCTCGGCCAGCTTGACCTCGGTCAGAAGGGCCGCCAGGCGTTCTCGATCCGCGCTCACGCTCTCTCCTCGCGGCCTCGCCGCAGGGGCATTGTGGCATGGAGCGTCAGAGCTCGTTGAACCGCAGCTCGATCCCGTAGATCGAGAGCTCGTCTCCGTCGGAGAGGGGCACCTGACCCTCGACGCCCTTGCCCCCGACGACCACGCTCTCGGGCCGGGGAGCCGTGTTGTAGAGGCGGTAGCTGCGGCCGAGGCGGACCACGAGCGCGGCTCGCCTCGGCGCGTAGGGTCCCTGCAGGACGACGTCCGAGTCGGGGCCGCCGCCGATCAGGAGGTCGTCGTAGAGCTCGAGTGTCCTGGTCTCGCCGTTGAGCTCGAAGGTGATGCGGGCCCCCGGAGGACCCGTGCGGGGACGCGGGGCGGACGCCAGCTCGCGGATCTCGATGGGTTGTGGGGCGACCGCGGCCCAGGGAGCGGGGGGGGTCGGGGCCGGAGCCGGAGCCGGAGCCGGAGTCGCCGGAGCCGGGGCCCGAGCCGGAGCCGGGGCCGGAGACGGAGCTTCGAGCTCGGCTCGACTGAGGGGCTGAGTGAGGGGGGCCTCTCGTTTGGGGCGGGCCGGGGAGTCGTCTTGGAGCGCTGCGTAGGCCTCATGGCCTGCACCCCACTTGCCGCTGTCCTTCCCGTCGAGGTCGCGCAGGAGCTCAGCGGGCGAGAGCGGCACGTCGAGGGCGGGCTCCGTCAGGTCCTCTCCGCCCTCGCTGCCCGGGCGCAGGTTCCCGGCGACGGGCTCGAGGCGGTTGGTGGTGGCCGCGCCAGGGCCGTCGGGGGCCGGGGTGCTCCGTACGAGCTCTACGAAGATCCTGAATTTCTTGGCCAGGACGACCACGTCGCCCTCCGAGAGGATCAGGCTCTTCTTCGGCGGCACTGGGATCTCGTTGATCGCGGTCGGGTTCGTCTGGGAGATCGCGAACACCGAAAAGCCCGTCGGGCTTCGCCGCAGCTCGGCGTGCTTGCGCGAGATCGTGTTGGTGTTGATCCGCAGGTCGCACTCGGGCGCGCGCCCCATGAGGATCACGTCCTTGTCGAACACGAACTCGCCCAACACCACGCCGGCGTGTTCGATGCGCACCTTGAAGGGGCCTATGGACTGCACGCTCGCCTCCACTCCTTGATACATTTCCGAGAGGAGTCGAACAAGCCGCTGTGGATGCGAGCACCCGAGCACAGCTCAAAGCAGGCATGCACGCGATCGCCGAGATCCAAAAGGCGATCCGCTTCTTTCGTCTCTACCCGCACGAGCACCCCTTCTGCGCCGAAGGACTCCAGCGCAGCTACGCGCGCCTGAGCGACTTCACCGGCAAGCACGGGACCCTCGAGGTCGAGGTCGGGCGCGCGGGGCTCTACTGGGAAGGCGAGTCCCTCCTGCCCGAGGCGGACCAGGTCCAGTCCAGCGACCTCAACGTGCTGCTCTTCATGGAGGGGGTCCGGGAGCTGAGCTTCGAGCCCAGCCTCTCCGAGGACGACCTGCGCCAGCTGATCGAGATCCTCTCGGCCAGCTACACCGAGGGGGAGAGCGGCGGGGCCTTCGCCGACGACCTGCTCACGGCGCTCTGGCGCGAGGAGTTCAGGGGCTTCTCGTTCAAGGTCTTCGACCCGCTGGCGGCGAACTTCGCGCGCACGAGCGACGAGGAGGGCGCGCTCGGAGCGGTGGCGGGCCGAATTCAGGAGCTGGCCGCCGAGTTCGGCGTCTCCGAGGAGGCGCGCCAGCGAGACCCTGCCTGGCTGAGCCAGCGGGCCGGCGCCCCCACCGAAGACCCCAGCGGGTGGGGGAGGCGACCCGAGCGGGTGCGCCAGTTCCTCGAGTCCGACGCCGGCGCGCCGCGCAAGGCGCTGCTCGAAGAGCTCCTCGACCCCGCCGTCGGCGACCAGCTCGGTCGCGCGGCCGAGGTCGTGCGCTGGGTGGTCGGGGCCGCCCCCGACCTCGTCGCGCAGGAGGACGCCGTCCGCTTCATGGCGGGCTCGACCCTTCACGCCCTGACCCAGGGCGACCTGCCCCAGGCGCTGCGCCTGAGCGAGATGACGCGCCAGGCAGCGGACCAGGACTCCCTCACGCGCGCGGTAGGCCGCGAGCTGAGCGGGGAAGAGGGCGTCGTCAGCCTGGCCCGGGCGCTCGCCGCGCGGGCCAAGGAGGCGCCCAGCGAGGTCGCCGGCGAGGGCGCGCGCTACCTCGAGCTGCTCGACCCCGAGCTGGGGCTCCCCGCCGTGTGCGCCCGCTACGCCGAGGAGGAGTCGCGCGTGGTGCGCGGGGTCTTCAAGACCTACCTCGGGCTACACGCGCAGGCGATCGTGCCCTGGCTGCTCGAGCGCGCCCGCGGAGAGGACGCGGGCGACGCCCGCGAGGCGGTCGAGCTGCTGAAGCTCGGCGGCGACGCCGGCCCGACGCTCGAGGCGCTCCGCTCGCTCGCGCGCGGGCAGAGCGCCGTGCGCGAGCTGGCGGCCGAGGCGCTCGACCAGCTCTCGGGCGCCGACGAGCGGCGGCGCCTGCTCGAGATCGTGCTCCAGGGGCCCGTCCGCTCCGACCGGCTCAACGCGATCGGCTCCCTCGACCCCAGCGCGCGCACCTACGAGGGCCTGCAGCCCCTCGTCGAGGGGGACCTGCTGCTCGAGCGCGACGGCGAGGAGCAGGCGGCCGTGCTCGACCTCCTCGTTCGGGCTGGCGGCGTGCGGGCGCGCGTCGCGCTCCAGCGACTGAGCGAACGGCGGGTGCCCATGTTCCGCCACCGCGCCGAGACGGAGCGGCTCAAGAAGCTCGCCGCGCGCACGCTGCAAGCGCTCGAGCGGCGGAAGGGGGCGTTGTGAGCGAGGACGCGCTCGAGCGCTTGCTGGCGGCCTCGGCTGCCGAGGAGGAGGTCAG